>JBDSFA010000027.1:0-3225 GCA_039919785.1 Dokdonella sp.
CTGCCCGTTTCGCCAGGAAGTCCGCCATCGTTGCCTCTGCACGTGACGGAGCGTTGTCCAATCACGCAGCCCAAGACGCTGCATTCGCTCCACCACGCGTTCCTCTGACGCGACACCGGCGCACCGCCGCCGGTTGGCCGAGCAAACCCATTTAGCCCGCCATTCGATTGCGCCCGCGTGCATCCGCGTGATGCACATTGCCGGCGCACGTCCCGAATCCGTCCGCGTTGTCATCGTGACCACGTGCCCGGTACGCGGCGTTGTCGAGCCGCGTTCTTTGCAAGAACAGGAGTTTGTCCATGTTGCAGTTCACTCTAAGTTTCTCCGAGTGGCTTGTTGCCGGTGGCGTCTTCCTTGGCCTGATTTTGATCTGGTCGAGCGTCGTCTATGTGCCGAACAATCGCGTCGGTGTGCTGGAGCGGTTGTGGTCGACCAGGGGTTCTGTCGGGCAGGGCATCATCGCGTTGAAGGATGAGGCAGGTTATGTGCCTGACCTGTTGCGCGGTGGCTATCACACCTTGTTTCCGTTTCAATACCGCGTGCACAAGGTCGACCTCGTGGTCGTACCGCAGGGCGAGATCGGCTACGTGTTCGCGCGCGACGGCAAGCCACTTGAACCAGGTCAATCGCTAGCTACCAATGGCTGTACTTTCAGCGCGAATCCTTCGCGCGAAGATCAAAGAACCGACATCCATGTCGGCACTTCTCAACCCGACGACTTCGAAGACGTGCGCAGCTTCCTCGCCGGCGGTGGCCAGAAAGGTCCGCAGCGCAAGTTGCTGCGTGAAGGCGTCTACGCGATCAATGCGGCGCAGTTCATCGTGCTCACGCGTGCGTCGACGTATGCGTTGGAACTTGCAAGCGCCGACGGCGACACCATCATCGCAATGCGCACGCAGATTGAATCGCGCGACGGCTTCCATCCGGTTCTTGTCACCGATACCAAGGACGTTATCGGCGTGATGACGGTGCACGATGGCCCAGGCCTGCCGCCGGGCGAGCTGATCGCTCCGGCGGTGGGACAGGATCGCGGCGATGTCGCGCGCTATCACAATCATTTCCAGGACGCGGATCGCTTTCTCGCTGCGGGCGGCTATCGCGGCCGTCAGTATCAGGTGCTTGTGGACGGCACCTACTACGTCAACCGCCTGTTCGCGAGCGTGGAATTCACCGAGAAGACGATGATCCCGATGGGTATGGTCGGCGTGGTCGTGAGCTTTACCGGCCAGCGAGGCGAGGACCGCAGTGGCGAGGAGTACCTGCACGGCGAACTCGTCGACGTCGGTGAACGTGGCGTATGGGAAGCGCCGATGATGCCGGGCAAATATCCGTTCAACTGCTTCGCTGGCTCCATCGTGAAGGTGCCGACGACGAACTTCATCCTGAAATGGGAATCGGGGCAGTCCGGTTCGGACTTCGACCGCAACCTCAAGGAGATCTCGCTGATCACGCGCGACGCGTTCGAGCCGACGTTGCCGCTTTCGGTCGTGGTGCACATCGACTACAAGAAAGCTGCACGCGTGATTCAGCGCTTCGGCGACGTGCAGCAGCTGGTCGAGCAGACGCTGGATCCGATGGTCTCGGCTTACTTCAAGAACACGGCGCAGACCAAGACCCTGATCGAGTTGCTGCAGCAGCGCGCGGACATCCAGGGACAGGCGCTCGCCGAAATGAAGGCGAAGTTCGCGACGTACAACCTGGAGCTGCAGGAGGTGCTGATCGGCACGCCGCGTTCGGCCGCCGGCAGCAACGATCAGATTGAAAACATTCTCGTGCAGCTGCGTGATCGCCAGGTTGCGCGAGAGCAGGTCGAAACCTATGCGCGTCAGGAGGAAGCGGCGGTCAAGGAGCGCACGCTGCGCGAAGCCGAGGCGGTGGCGGCGCAGCAGAAGAGCCTTACGCAATCGCGCATCGCGATCGAGATGGCGGAAAACAAGGGTCTTGCCGAAGTGAAGACGCAAACGCGTCAAGGCGAGGCGGATGCGGCGAAGATCCGCAACGTCGCGTTTGCGGATGCCGAGCGCATTCGCGCGATCGGTGCGGCGAATGCGAACCGCATCCAGCTCGAGGGTGAGGCGACTGCGCTTGCCGCGCAGAAGCAGGTGGAGGCGTTCGGTGGTCCGGAGATCCGCCTGGCGCAGGAAATCGCCGGGCAGATCACGCGTGCGATCGCGGAGGCGAAGTTGCAGGTTGTGCCACAGGTGCTGGTCGGCGGTGATGGGCGCAACAGCAATGCGATCGAAGCGATCACCGCGATGGTGATGGCCGCAGGTCAGGACCTGCGCCTGCGCAACAAGGAAGGCACGACGCGCAACGCAGCGTAGTCGAGACAGCGGTGCCGGCTTGCGATGAGCCGGCACCGCACTTGTTGTGCGATCTACAACAGTTTCCGATAGACAATGAAGCCGGATTTTTCCGCAACTTTGTCGTATAGCTGCATCGCAGTCGTGTTCGTTTCATGCGTCTGCCAGTAGACGCGTTTGCTGCCTGCCATGTGAGCTTGTTCGTAGACGGCGTTGATCAGCGCGCGAGCGACGCCCTTGCCGCGCGCCGCTTCGACGGTGAACAGATCCTGCAGATAGCAGCTCGGACCGAGCTGGATCGTGCTGCGGTGATAGAGGAAATGCGTGAGGCCAAGCAGTTCACCCACGCTTTCCGCGACCAGCGCGTGCACCGGCTCGTAGACGTCGAAGAAACGTTCCCAGGTCGTCTGCGTGATCTTGAGTGGCAAGGCGGTGGCTCCTGCACGTCCGTAGAACGCGTTGTAGCCACCCCACAGCATTTTCCATGCGCTGAAGTCTTCTTCGCGCACGCTGCGGATCAGGAGCGGAGAAATCATGCGCATACCTCGTTTTCGCGGCGCCGCCAAGAGAGTTGGCCTCGTTGGTGCATTGCCAAGATCCGAAAAATGCGCCCGTCGTACAAGAGCCACTTGCACCCGAATGCGTCGCGCCGATTGTGGGCGGGCTTGAGCGGCGCCTTGTGCCGATGCGCTTGCGAACATTACGATAGCGTGGCGAGGCCATTGCGCAGCAGTCGCTGCGTTCGTTCGTAGATCCGGCGATCGCGGATCCAGCCGCTACAGCCATCCGTCAAAAGCCGTAAAAGAAAAAACCCGCCAGTCGGCGGGTTCGTTCATCTCGATATGGTGCCCAGGAGAGGACTCGAACCTCCACGGGTCGCCCCGCTAGCACCTGAAGCTAGTGCGTCTACCAATTCCGCCAC
>JBDSFA010000443.1:0-10561 GCA_039919785.1 Dokdonella sp.
TCATGGTCAGCAGCCCTCGAAACCGTTGAAGAAAATTTCATCCACTTCCGTGGGACTCGCCACGGCCCAGAACCCGGCGAAGACCGCGTTCGTCGCGTTGCTCGAATAGCCGGGCGCCACTTGTCCAACGGTGCCTGACAACCTAAAGCAACTGTTCTTCTGCGATTGGCCGCCAGCGCTAACCACGTGAAAGTCGATCGCTGGCGCCCCTGCGCCGGCCAACGAATTCGACCACGGAATCGCGCAAAAGGCGGCGATGACGGTCGCGCACGCGGCCTTGAATCCAATGCCTGCGATGGAACGACAGCTGGGTAACGCGATAGGGTTGCGCATGCGCCGCAGTGTGCGCCCGCAAAGCACATGCAACAACCATGGACGAATTCAGCCTCCCTCGGTGCCGGCAAATTGCCGACGTAGACGCCCTGTGGTTTCGCCCGCACCGAGAGACGCATTGCATACAGGTGCGCTATGCAAGACTCGTCCCGTCAGCGCTGAGCGCGTAACCCAAGATGGGAGAACACCATGCAGATGATTCCGACCGGAGCATGGATCGTGGTGGCCGACGGCACCGGCGCACGTCTTTTCCACAACATGGGCAAAGGCGCCAAGGTTTCCCTCAAGCAGGAAGATCTGCTGGAGCCGGAAGATCGGATCGAGCATGGCCCTTCAGGCAAGCGGCCGCCGGAATCGACCGCGCAATCAACCGACGAGGCCACCTTTGCCAGGCAGCTTGCCAGCCGCCTGAATGCCGCCGCGCTCAAACAGGAATACGCAGATCTCGTCTTGATGGCCGATCCTCACACGCTCGGTCAGCTGCGCCCGCAACTGCACAATGAAACCACCCGGCGGATCATCAAGGAGTTCGCCAAGACGTTCACCAATGCTCCGTTGGAAGATATCGAGGCGGCGCTCAACCATTGAAGGGGAACGGAAGTCTCTGAAAGTGGCGGCTTGGCGCTCGACTTGGCTGCCTGCATCCCCTTTGTTGGCATCCGTGACGCGGATCGGTCGGCACGCATCGACAATGCCACGAATATGCAAATCATCCGAAACCACATGATTGCGAGCGCAACCCTGATTTGCGCACTTGTCGGGAGTTCAGCAATGGCCGTTGAGGAACCTGCGTTCAAGACCGTGCTGAAAGATGGCACGTTTGAAGTACGTGACTACCCCGCCCTGGTCGTCGCCGAGGTGACCGTCAGCGGCGAACAAAAGGAAGCCGCTAGTAAAGGTTTTCGCTTGCTCGCCGCCTACATCTTCGGCGGCAACACGCGCCGTCAGAGCATCGCCATGACTGCGCCGGTAGCGCAGGAGCCCACCAGCGAGAAAATTGCAATGACGGCTCCCGTCACCCAGATACTCAACGCGGGCACCTGGACGGTGCGATTCACGATGCCAAGCACGTACACCCTGGATACGCTTCCCGACCCAAACGATCCGAAGGTTCAATTGCGAAAATTGCCGCCCGCGCGTTTCTCCGTTCTCCGATTTTCCGGACTGGCCAGCAAGAGTGACGTCGATGCGAAATCCGACGAGTTGATCGCGGCGACAACGAGTCATCATTTCAACGCGATGGGCCCTGTGTCTCTTGCGCAGTACAACCCGCCTTGGACGCTCTGGTTCATGCGGCGAAATGAAGTGATGGTTTCCGTTGAGCGTGCTCCATGATCCATTGAGAAGTGAGACGCTGGAAGAGGACCATGCCCGCTTTGTTGCCACTTGAGAGCGCTGGCAGGCCACTAAACGGACCTGACCAAAATCGCAAAAGCGTTGCGCGAGGGCCGCAGGGATTTCGTTGTCCAGCCTGCTCGAACCGATCGCGCTCGCGCTTTCGTCGCTTCGGCTAGATGTACTGCCAGTGCCGCGCTTGTCGGCATCGAACGACGTTGGTCAGCGGCACGCTGTTCGAGGGCACGAAGTCGCCACTGAGGACGTGGTTCATGGCGATGTATCTGCTGATCTCGACCAAGACCAACCTGTCCGCACTCGAACTCAAACGCCATCTGGGCTTAAGCTATCGCACGGCTTGGCGGCTCAAGCACAAGATCATGCGGGCCATGATCGAGCGTGCAGAAACCCGCCAATTGGCGGGTTTCGTGCAACTGGACGACGCGTATCTGGGCGGCGAGCGCAACGGCGGCAAACCGGGGCGCGGTTCGGAGAACAAACAGCCCTTCGTGATTGCGGTGAGCACAGACGAAGCCTTGGACCACTCCACCTTCGCGGTGATCGAACCGGTCAAGAGCTTCGACAATGCGTCGATGATCAACTGGGGCACGCGTCGTTTGGCGCCCGCTGCGGAGGTCTACAGCGACGGCCTGTTCTGCTTCCGTCGCTTCGCCGATGCCGGGCATGCGCACACTGTTCTCGAAACCGGCGGCGGGCGTGCAGCCACCGAAGTCCGCGGCGCTCGTTGGGTCAATATCGTGCTGAGCAACGTCAAGCGCGCCATCGGCGGGCGTTGTCATGCGATCAAACAAGCGAAGTCCGCGCGGCGCTACCTGGCCGAAGCCGCTTACCCATTCGACCGTCGCTTTCTCCTCGTCGACTTGCTGCCGCGACTGCTGGTGGCGACGGCCGTCTGCGCACCTTGTGCGGAACCGGTTTTGCGATCGGCGAACAATTTTCATCGCCGAGGGTCGAGGCTAATCAGGAAAGCGGGATGCATCTCGTATGCCGTTCCATGACGGCGCGGCTGCAGGTGCACGCCACCGGTTGCAGCCAACCGTCGGTGCCGAATAGGGCATACCTTTGAACACGAAGCCGCCATCGGCCAGGGTTCCCAGGACGCGCCCTTGCTTCTTCTCCACGTCCGGCCGAGGCGCGATGCCGTCAGCCGCGGGGGATTGCGAGAGGCCAAGGAGCCCTGCTAGCGCGAATAGAACAGTGAAAACTACGCGCAGGAGTTTATTCGTTCGAGGGCTTGGCCTTTGGCAAAAGACGAGTGTCCGCGGGCGTCCAGCTGAGCCGCGACTTTTTTTTCGAGACGTCATTGCACTTCCGCGTGCGGCGCGAGCGCACTGCCGGGCTTCCACTGCGGCGGCGCCTCTGCATTGGCGACGGTCTGCACCAGCGCGTAGAAGAACCGGTTGAACTTGCCGGCGGCGGTCCAGTCGATCGGCTGCGTCAGGTCATCCTGCGGCCGGTGATATTGCACTTGGTACCAGTGGCGATAGCGTTGCTCCGAATCGCTGCCCGGGCGGTAACCGAAAACGAATCCTGTCGCGGGGATGCCTGCCTGCATGAACGGCCAGTGGTCCGAGCGATGCAGTAATTGGCGCTCCGGCTCGGGGTCGAGTTGAACCTTGATGTCCATGCCCGACGCGACATGGCGGACGGCGTCGCCCAGCGTGCTGTCGTCGAGTGCGTGGACCGTCAGGAGATCGAGGGGGAAAAGTGGGCGGATCTGATCGAGGTTGATGTTGGCCGCGATCGAAGCGATCGGTAGCGTCGGATGCGCCACGAACCATTGACTGCCCAGCAAGCCTTTTTCTTCGCCCGTGAACGCCGCAAACAGAACCGGGCGCCGAAACCCTGCGCCGTGTCGTCGATCGGCCAACTGCTCCAGCAGCGCCACGTAGGCGGCATCGTCGAGCGCGCCATTGTAGACGTCGTCATCCTGCACCGGCTCGCCGTGGCCGTAGCCGTCCAGATGGGCAGAGATCACCACCGTCTGGTCGCGCAGCGCGGCATCGGTTCCAGACAGCATGCCGAGCACATTGGCCGAGGTGATCACGCGATGCTTCACCTCGAAATGCGCACGAAAGTGTTCAGCCACATCGAAGCGCGGCAACGGCTTGCCCGCAAGGCCCCGTTCGAGCAACTGCGCGGCATCATGGCCGGAACCTGCGAGGACGGACGCCAACACATCCGCATTGAGCGTGGCCAGCAGCAGGTGATCGCCGACGGGTGTCGGCGCGCCGATGGGCGCAACCGAACGCGCGTAGGCTATCGGCCAGCGCGTCGGCTCTTGCGTGTATCCCGCGTCGGCAATATCGAGCAGGCCTGCAGCCCCCGCCTGTTGCACGGCCTTGAGGCGATCGCCGCGAGTGGTGAGACCAGCTCGATTCCAGCCATAGCACACCACCAATTTGCCTTGCGCGTCGCCCAGACTACCGGGTGCGCAATAGCCACCGAAGATCATCTGTGCGTCGAACGTGGTGGGCATGCCCGGCGACAATCGCGGAGCAATGTCATACAGAAGTCGCAGCGAATGCTTGCCCGCAGCAATCCGCGTGCCTTCCTTGGCGATTCTCCAGTCGGCGAGCTTGAACGTTTGAAACCAGGTGCCACTATCGCCCGCGGGCTTCAAGCCCGCCGCGGCGAATCGCTTGGCCACCACACTCGCCGCGCGATCGTAGCCGTCCGAACCGATGTCGCGTCCGTCCATTCGGTCGTTCGACAGCGCCTCGGTCGACTGCCACCACGCACGCGTGTCCGAATCGGTGATCTCGTGCAGACGCGACGGGGCAAGCCGCGCAGCAAGCGAATACGTCGAGGCCGTCAGGGACAGGATGCCAAGCAACACGGACGTCAACTTCATGACCTTCCTCCAGGGAAATGATATGGGGGCACCGAGCATGATGAGTTGTGCATTCGAAAGGGAATGTATAGTTCGCCCAGCATGGTGGGTACAGTACCCGACCACGAATCGCGGAGAGTTGTCATGGGTCTTATTCAGGCAGTGGTGGGTTCGGTCGGCGGTACGTTGGCCGACCAATGGAAAGACTTCTACACGGTACCGGCCGGTTTGCCGGCGACGGCGGCGCTGTTCGCCGCGGTGCCGCAGGGCAGCAATGCCGGTCGCGGTTCGAATACAAAGGGTTCCTCGAACATCATCACCAATGGTTCGAAGATTGTCGTTCCCGAAGGTTACGGGCTGCTGCTGTTCCAGGATGGCAAGATCACCGGCTTCGCTGCCGAGGCTGGCGGTTACGAATGGAAATCGGACGACCTCAATTCGACGTCGATCTTCTCGGGCGGCGGCCTCATGGAGTCGCTGGTCAAGCAGAGCTGGGAGCGTTTCAAGTTCGGTGGTCAGCCGGGTTCGCAGCAGGCCGCGTTCTTCGTCTCGCTGAAGGAACTGCCGGACAACCGCTTCGGCACGCAATCGGAAATCTACTGGGACGACGCCTTCCTCAACACGCAAGTCGGTGCGGTGACGCGCGGCTCCTACACGCTGAAGATCGTCGATCCGATCCTGTTCGTGAAGAACTTCGTGCCGGCCAGTTACCTGCAGCCTGGCCAGGTCTTTGATTTCACCGACATGGACAACGCAGCCGCGAGCCAGCTCTTCAACGAAGTGGTGGGTTCGCTTGCGCCAGCCTTCAGCCTGTACTCGAATGATCCGGCCAAGGGCAATCGCATCACCAAACTGCAGCAGGACTCGATCGGTTTTGCGAAGAGCTTGTCCGATGCAGTGGAGAATGCCTATCAATGGAAATCCGATCGCGGCCTCGTCATCGTCAAGACCGCCATCGTTTCCATCGAATACGACGCGAACACACGGGAACTACTCAAGACGGTGCAGCGCGCCGATGCGCTTGCAGGTGGGCGCGGCAATTCCAACTTGCAGGCCAGCGTTGCTCAGGGCATGCAGTCTGCGGGCGAACACGGCGGTGCGGCGGGCATGATGGGCCTGGGCATGGCGTCGGGCATGATGGGCGGCATCGGCGGCTTGCAGCAGCCGGTTGCGCCAGCCACGCCGGCTGCCGAAGACCCGGTCGCCAAGCTGAAGAAGGCCAAGGAGATGCTCGATCTCGGCCTGATCACACAGGGCGACTACGACGCGCTCAAAGCCAAGGCCTTGGGTCTGTAAGGCACTCGGTCTGTCAATCGCGAACCGGGCAACCACCATGTCGAACGCCACAATTCCGCCACCACCGGTGCCCCCGTACACGGGCCCGGGCTCGCCGCAGGACGTGCCGCCACCACCGGGCAGTTTTCCGATCGACCCGGCTACGCTGCCCAAACCGATTCGCGACGAATTGCAGGCGCCTGATCCGGTCGCTATCGACACCTCCGCCGACGAGCTCAAGGACGGTGTCAACCGCTGCCCGAAATGCGGTTCAACCGACATCCTCCAAAAGCCCGGCAGCGACCTGCTGATCTGCCAGTTCTGCCGCAACGAATGGCATGGCGAGCGGGTCGAGGAGGAATTCGGGTTTGGCGCGGGCCTCGACCATCTCCAGGGCACGGTCATCGCGTCCGGTGCACGCGACATCAAGGCGGACGCCGCCAGTCTGATGACCTTCAAATGCAGCGGCTGCGGCGCCGAGGTCACGATCAATACCGCAAACGCGATGACGGCGCGTTGCCACTGGTGCAGGCACGTCCTTGGCGTCAACGAGCAGATAGCGAACGGCGCGGTACCCGACGCGGTGTTGCCGTTTCACATCAAGAAGGACGACGCGGTCGCGCGCATCCGCCAGTTCGTGGACAAGCGGCGATTGTTCGCGCTGAAAGCATTCAAGGATGAGTTCACGCCAGGTAATGTGATTGGTGTCTACCTGCCCTACATGATCGTCGATGGCAACGTGAGCGCCGACGTCGCTGGCCAAGGCGAAATCGAAACGCGCCGCTACACGGAGGGCAGCGGCAACAACGAGAAGACCTACTACGATGCCGACGTGTACCAGGTGGAACGGCACGTGAGCTTCACCGTGGACGACCTGCCGCTGGAATCCTCTACCGAACGCGGCAACCTGGACACGCGCACCAATACCAATAACATCATCAACACCATCCTGCCGTTCGACACCAAGAATGCGGTGAAGTGGAACGCATCCTACCTGTCGGGCTTCAGCACGGAGAAGCGCGATCGCGATGTGGAGCAACTGCGCCCACGCCTGGAGAACGAGTTGTTGTCGATTGCACGCGCCCAGCTCGAAGCATCGGTGCGAACCTACGATCGCGGCGTTCGCTGGGAGCAGGAAGGTCTCACCGTACACGGCACGCGCTGGGTAGCCATGTACTTGCCGGTATGGCTCTATTCGTATCACCAGCCCGGCAGCAACGGCGGCATGCTGCACTACATCGCCGTGAACGGCCGCACCGGCGAGACCATGGGCAGCGTGCCGGTGCAACAGTGGAAGCTCCTCATGGCGGCGCTTACCGTTGGCACCTTTCTCGAAGCCATTGCACTCTTTCTCTTGGGGCACTCGTCATGAGCAGTGATGGCGGAATGTGGCTGCTTGCGCTTGGACCCGCCGGTGCAACCGGACTCTACTGGGCCTTGTACCGGTACTACCGCAACACCGACAAGTCGCACGACTTCGAACACGAAACGGCCGTTGCAGTCGAACCACCGCCTACAGGCTCGGACCGGAAGGTCGACGAAGTGAAGGGCACGCGGGAGACGCGCATACATGGCGACAACGTGCATGCGTACCGCAAGCGCGTGCAACGCATTCAAGGCGACACCTCGTAAGGGGTCGACATGGACTCCTTCCTTGACACCTCGCCGGGCAGCACGATCGTCAGCCAGTGGAGCCGGGGAGCAACGATCAGTTCCAAGATTGAATAGTCGAGAGTCGACGGATTCACGATTCACGATCTGAAGACCCTTTTTTGTAGTGCCGCGCGGCTATACGCTGGGGTGCGTCACACTCGGCTCGAAAAACTAGTCCGTCGACGCGAACGTCTTCCCACCCACGTAAAGGGACTCCGTGAAAAAATTATTCTGCATTGTTGCGCTGCTGCTGTTGGGCGCTGGTGGATTCAGCGTCGCCAGCGCCGTGCCCCGCCCAGAGGTTGCACGCTACATCAAGGCCTACAGCGGCCAGGAAGGCATCACCGTCTGGACATTGCGTATTGGCGCGGTAGACAAAAGCGAGGCGCTCGTTCAGATCACCGGCATCGACCACCCTTGGGACATGCGCATCCGCAAGCTGAAGGTGGAACCCAGTCAACATGGAAACAACTACGTGGCAACCGTTGATGGCAAGCGCTTCGTGGTACTGGCGATGGAAGGGGAATCAGGGCAACTCTACTTGCCCGGTAGTGGTGAGGCGCAGTCTAAGTTGATCTACAGCAAGACCGTGTCGGAACAAGGTAACCCGGAACATCTTCTTACAGAATATTTGAAACAGGACAACTAGGCTTGCGCTGATTCAAACCGGAACGCTACGGATTGCCGCACCACAGCGCTGCCATCCGACCGGTTACAGCAGACGCAGGTGGTCCCACATAATTGTTTTTTCAACCGATAGGATTTGACTGTGACAATTAGAAAAATAGTGTTGGTATTGATGTTGACCCCCGCATTGGCCTTTGCTGGCAAGGCGGAACGGGATTTCATGACCGATGAGGCGCAGCCGGCGGTACAAGAAGCGGTAGCAACCCTGAAGAGTTCCTGCGGTTCGGACGTCAAGTTTGATGTGAAGCTCGATACCTTCAAGGACCTCAACGAGATGTGGTTGATCAAGCGGTTCGCCGATTCCATCAAGGAAGGCGCCGAGTCCTACTGCAACGACGCGGGCTCGAAAGCCGCCATGAGCAATCTCAAGACGATCGAGTTCAGCAAAGGCAGCGATGTGTCATTCACCTTCAAGGATGGCAAGGGCACTGCGACCGCAGACAGCTCGTCGTATCCTTCGTGGGACATGATCACGCGCGCCGTCGACAAGTAAATAGTCGCGCGGGACGGCACTACCCCGGCCTCAGCCAAACAGTGGACCTTCGAGCACAAAATGTCGCTCGTCGGACTACTCCCGATTTTCTGTCCGCTTTGCAGGAGTGCAAAGCGGGCAGAAGCTGCCTTGCCACAGTCCACGGTTTGCTTTCGCGCTACACGATTCATTGCGACGTGAGCTTCGCTTCGTCCACGCGCCGGCGATATACCCGGATACGGGACAACGCCACGTTCTGGCCCTCTCCCATCCGCGGCCCAGACTGAATCGGAAAAGCGGACTTTCACGATAGTTTCTGCGCTTGGCCAGATGCACACCATCGCACTCACCAGATACTCACGCGCTGCGCGGCGTTGCGGTTCATGGCGTCCCCGCTCCTGCAGGAAAAGGCGGTGGCGAATGCCGGCATATTGGATGATGGCGCACAGGAACGCACGCTGGAGGCACCATGCGTGTCAGTCCGCAGCTGGATCTTCTGGAACTCGGGCGTGTACTTGTTGCGCCAACTCGTCGCCCAACTGAGGATAAAGCGCTGGTCGCCCACTCCTGTTTTCCACTTTCCGATGGTCTCAAAGCGTGGGCGACGACCCTTCAAGCTAGACCCCGCCACTGAGACTACTTTTTCGAACCCTGCTTGCCGGTCGACTGCGCATTCTCCAGGGTCGATTCTCCCCAGGTTCGATTGAGAGTTACGCGAAACGCTTCGCCATCGTCGGTCGTGAGCGCCAGGTGTTGAATACCCGACGATGAGTCGATGAGCACAGCGCCGACATTCTCCTGCATTTCGTCGGCGAGTCGTTCGATCATGAAGCGATCTACGAGCCATCGAAAAACACGCTCAAAATTCGGACAGGCGCCATCCATCGAGAGATTTTGGGTGCCTTCTTCCTGTGTTGTCCAGATGTAGATTCCCTCATCGCCACACGCTTTTGTCGGCGGCGGTCGAAAGAGGAGTCCGCCCAGCCCATCGCCCACTTCGGTATACAACAACGTACTGGATTTGAGGAATGCCAACATCGTGGGCGAGTAGCTGTCGGTCAGGTCAGCCTCATCAGTTCCCCAATCCTGGCGCATGGTTGTGTAGCTGTCGTTGATCTTTGCGACGGACGTCATGGAGTTGTCGCCCTGACGAATCTCGCCGATTGTCGTCAACAGGGATACAAGTTCGGGCGGCAGCGGGTAGCCAAGGCGTTTTTGTGCGCGCTCGATATCTGTGCTACTTGCGGGCTTGCCGCCCTCCATGTCGAAGCTCTCCAGCTTGTACTTGCTGGCGAAAAGTCGAGCGGACGTCATGAACTCGCGCACTCGTGGGCCGAAAGGTGCTTCGGCACGCGTCAGCGCGCGCGTGGCAGGCTCGAAATCAACCACGCCTATGGTTTGTCGTCCCTTGCGAATCGCGCGCCGTCCTTTTGTTCCGTCCTCGAAGCTGTAGCTACCCGCGACCTCAATTGAGTCGTCCGCCTTCGATAGGTTCAAACGGCATGATGCGTTTTTCGCAGCGGTTTCATCGGGTCCTTTGCGCTTGATCGCGCACTGTTCGTGGCCTCCGACAAGAATGGATACATCCACCGCGTGACCGGCATAAACAACGGGTTCGATGTCGATGGTGGCCGCCGACGAAATGCTTTGCATGCTGAACACAAGCAACAGCAATGGGATTGCCCACGTCAGGGACGCAAATAGCGGCTGAATTTTGCGAATCATGTTTCAACATTTCCGAAAAGGGTCAGGTAGCAAGACAAACACACCTTAGTCTCAACCTTCAAGTGCAACACCCTGGATGGGATAGGGTGTTGCACTTGAAGGTTGAGACTAAGCTGACACGTCATCGTTCTGGCGGCGAGTGGGTGTGCACGATGAGGAGCGGCGGATATGCGCTGGCTACCTGCCATTGTGCGCGTGGCATTTAGCAAGCTGACAGATCGGGCGCT
>JBDSFA010000236.1:0-29622 GCA_039919785.1 Dokdonella sp.
CCGGGAACACGTCCATTGCGATGACCAAGTCGGAGCTGATCGAATCCCTGGCCCTGCGGCAGAAGCATCTGGCTGCCAACGATGTCGAGCTTGCCGTCAAGAGCGTGCTCGAGCAGATGAGCCTTTCGCTGTCCACCGGCGAACGTATCGAGATCCGAGGTTTCGGCAGCTTCTCGCTGCATTACCGTCCACCGCGCATGGGGCGCAACCCCAAGACCGGTGATTCGGTTGCACTTCCCGGCAAGCACGTGCCGCACTTCAAGCCGGGCAAAGAACTGCGCGAGCGGGTCAACGAAAAACTGGGGCGTGTGGTTTCGGCGATATCGCCCGAGCCGGCCTGAATCGTTCACCCAGGTTATCCCGACGCGTTTGCGTAACGATCGTGACCGCTGCGCCCGAGAAACGGGGGAATGCCTGCCGAACCCCGTATCATTCGCCGGCCTGAGCGCTGCCTGCCGTCTATGCGTTTGATCCTCACTCTCCTCACCCTGATCGTGATCGCCTGCGGCGCCATATTCGGCGCGCTCAACGGCGCTCGCATACCAGTGGACTTCTATTTCTTCCAGATGGATGTGCCAACCGGCATTGGCCTGCTCGGCATGCTGCTCATCGGCTGGTTGCTCGGTGGTCTCGTCGCGTGGCTTGGTCAGACACGACGGTGGCGCCGTGAAGTGCGCAACGCGCGCGCGCAATTGCGTGAACTCCAGACGGCGCAGACACGCAACGGCGGCGACGCATGAGCGAACTGCCGCTGACGTTGCTATTCCTGTTGCTGCCGGTCGCCGCATTCTCCGGTTGGGTGCTCGGCCGTCGCGGCAGCGAGCGCAGCTCGGGCGCACGCGTCAGCGAGCTGTCGACAAGTTATTTCCGCGGCCTCAATTACCTCCTGAACGAACAGCAGGACAAGGCGATTGAGGTCTTCCTGAAGCTCGCCGACATCAACCGCGATACCGTCGAGACGCATCTTGCTCTGGGCAACCTGTTCCGTCGGCGCGGTGAAGTCGATCGAGCTATTCGCGTGCACCAACACCTGATCGCGCGACCCAACCTGAGCCAGGAAGAAAAAACGGTCGCCCTGCTTGAGCTGGGCGAAGACTACATGCGTGCTGGACTGCTCGATCGCGCCGAGACACTGTTCACCGATCTTGTCGCGATGGACGCGTTGGCGCCGTCCGCGCTCAAGCATCTGATTGGAATCTATCAACACGAACGCGACTGGACCAAGGCGATCGAGCACGCGCGAAGGCTGGAGAAAGCCACCGGCGAATCGCAGGGTGCGCTCATCGCGCAGTTTCACTGCGAACTGGCCGAACAGGCGCGTGCGCACGGCGCGCGCGAAGATGCCCGCACGCAGGTGGCGAACGCATTCGCGGCCCAGCCCGAGTGCGTGCGCGCGAGCATGATCGAAGGCCATATCGAATCCGCTGCCGGCCATCTGGATGCTGCAATTGGTGCATTCGAGCGCGTCGCCGAGCAGGATGTCGACTACGTGCCGGAGATTCTCTCGCCGTTGCTCGACTGCTACGCGCGTGCACAACGCATGCAGCGTGCGGAGGAGTTCCTGCTCGACATCACCGAACGTTATCAGGGCGTGTCGCCGGTACTGGCGCTGGCCAAGGTTTATGCGCAGACGCGCGGTGAACCGGCGGCAGTCAAGTTCCTCAACCGTATCCTGCGCGAACGCCCTTCGGTACGTGCGCTCATGGCGATGATCGACGTCAACTTGCATACCGCGAGTGGTGAGGCACGCGAGAATTTCCTGATCCTGCGCGAACTCACGCGAAAGTTGGTCGAAGGCAAGGCAATGTACCGCTGCAGCCAGTGCGGATTCGGCGCGAAGGCACATCATTGGCAATGCCCCAGTTGCAAGAACTGGGGCACGGTGCGTCCGATTCACGGCGTGGTCGGCGAGTAGCGTTCGCATGAGCGACGCAAGTCTGTTCGCGCTACTGGCAGCGACTGTTGCAATGTCTGCCGTACTAACCTGGGTCGCGATCCGCTATGCGCTTCGCCGTCAGCTGCTGGACCTGCCCGGGCGGCGGCGTTCGCACGACTCGCCAACGCCGCGCGGTGGAGGCGTCGCGATTGTGGTCGCGATGCTCGCGGGTTTCAGTGCTCTTCTATTGTCACGCTCAAGTGGCAGCATGGATTATCTCGTGGTGCTCGTTCCGCCTGTGATCGGCATCGCGCTGGTGGGCTGGCTCGATGATCACGGTGGACTTTCCACGCTAAAGCGTTTCGCGATGCATTGCGTCGCAGCCGCGTGGGTCTTCGCTGTGCCGTTAATTTTCTTCGCCGTATTCGTCGGGGAAGGGCCGGTAGCCAATGTCGGGCTCGCAATTTTCGTGGGGCTCGCGGTGACGGTCGCCCTTGTCTGGTCGATCAACCTGCACAACTTCATGGACGGGATCAACGGACTGCTCACGCTGCAAGCGATGTTCGTGCTCTGCGCACTGGCAGGGCTGCTCGCGTGGAAGGGTGCGGACGGAAGCGCTGCGTTGCTCGTATGTGCTGCAGCCTGTGCCGGGTTCCTGCCGTTCAATTTTCCGCGTGCCCGCGTGTTCATGGGCGATGTCGGCAGTGGCGTGCTTGGTTTCGTGATCGCGGTTGCCGTACTTTGGCAGACCGGCATGCCAAGGGTGGCTGCGGCGAGCGGGCTCGTGCTGTGTTCCGCGTTCGTCGCCGACGCGACCTGTACCTTGCTCTCGCGCATGCTCAGCGGTCGCCGTTGGTATAGTGCCCACCGCGAACATCTGTACCAATGGCTGGTACGTTGCGGGTATTCGCACGCGCGAGTCGTCGCGCTCTACATGGGCTGGAACCTGTTGATCGTATTGCCTGTCGTCTACTGGATGAACCGCTACCCCGAACTGGCAGACCAATCCAGTGCTGCCGGGCCATCGACCGGCATTGGCGCGGCAGCGGCTGTCTATTCGATGGCCGTCATTTTCTGGTGGGTAGGCAAGCGCCGCTGCCTGAATATGGTGGCGATGCGGAGGCAGCATGCTGCTGCGTAAGGTGATTGCGGGCATCCATCCGCGTCTGGCGGTCGTCGCGCACGACATGTTCATGGTCTGGATCGCATGGACTGCGGTGAGCATGATGCGCTGGTCGCTGGAGCCCAATCCTGCGCCGGTGTTTCTGTTCGGTAACGAGGCGTGGCTGGTGCTTGCCGCGCAGGGTCTTGTGTTCTGGTGGACCGGCCTGTATCGAGGCCTGTGGCGCTTCGCCAGCGTGCCCGATATCTGGAACATCTTCCGCGCCTGCCTGCTCGGCGCGCTTGCGATTGCGATCACGCTGTTCCTCTACAACCGCCTTGCCACCGTGCCGCGCACTGTGCTCGCGGTGTATCCGTTCGTGCTGGCGATCCTGCTCGGCGGTCCGCGTCTTCTGTATCGCTACTGGAAGGACAGCCGTCTCGACTTCGTTACCCGCACGCCAAGCCTGCGCGTCCTCGTGCTCGGTGCGGGCAAGGCCGGCGATGCACTGGTGCGCGACCTGCGCCGCGAAAATCGCTACGCGCCTGTCGGTTTTCTCGACGACAACGTGCAACTGCGCGGTTCACGTCTGCATGGCATCCCGGTGCTCGGTACGCTCGACCAGTTGCCGCAACTCGCGAGGGAAACCGCGGCTGAAATGCTGGTCATCGCGATGCCGGCCGCGAACAAGGCGCAAATGCGCCGCGCGGTTGACCTGTGCGAAGACTGCAACCTGCCGTTTCGCACCGTGCCGCGACTGGAAGACGTCGTTGCCGGTCGTTCCAGTTTCAACGAACTCAAGGAAGTCGCGATCGAGGATCTGCTCGGACGCGAACAAGTCCAGCTCGACTGGACCGCGATTCGCACGCGTCTTGCGGGCAAACGCGTGCTGGTTACCGGCGGCGGTGGCTCGATCGGTTCGGAATTGTGCCGCCAGATCGCACGGCTCGGTGCGGAGTCGTTGACCGTACTGGAACTGTCCGAATTCAATCTGTACACGATCGAGCAGGAATTGCGTCGCGACTACCCGGACCTGCTGTTCAACGCCTGGCTCGGCGATTGCGGCGACGCGATGACCTGTGAGCGCATGTTTGCGAATGCGCGCCCCCAGGTCGTGTTCCACGCTGCTGCGTACAAGCACGTGCCGTTGCTGCAGGGTCAGGTGCGCGAAGCGTTCCGCAACAATGTGATTGGCACGCGCGCTGTCGCGGAGGCAGCTGATCGTCACGGAGCAGACAGCTTCGTGCTGATTTCCACCGACAAGGCGGTCAATCCCACCAGCGTGATGGGTGCCTGCAAGCGTGTTGCCGAGCTTTTCTGCCAGAACTTCGCGCAGCAGTCGAAGACGCGATTCATCACGGTACGTTTCGGCAACGTGCTCGACTCCGCCGGCTCCGTCGTGCCGCGCTTTCGCGAGCAGATTCGCGCGGGCGGACCGGTCACGGTCACGCATCCTGAGATCACTCGGTACTTCATGACGATCCCTGAAGCCTGTCAGTTGATTCTGCAGGCGTCTGTGCTGGGGCACGGTGGCGAGATCTTCGCGCTCGACATGGGCGAGCCGGTCAAGATCCGCGATCTCGCCGAGCAGATGATCCGTCTGGCCGGCAAACACGAAAACGGCGATATTTCGATCATCTACACCGGATTGCGCCCCGGCGAAAAGTTGTTCGAGGAATTGTTTCACCCGCTCGAGAACTACAGCGACACGACGCATGCGAAGATCTTCCTCGCGCAACCGCGCAGCATGGCGTGGAGCTTGCTGATGGCTCAACTGCGTCAGGGTGAGGTTGCCGTGCGCGACTTTGACGAAGACGTGTTGCGACGCATCCTCGATCAGCTGCTGCCGGAGTTCGCCGCGAGTGCGAACCAGCCGGCGGGTGTCGTCGTGGCGTTCGGCCCGCGATGAATATCCACCAAACTATCGTTTCCGAAAGACTTGAGGGCATCGAATGAGCAAGCGTCTGCGTAAAGTCGTTTTCCCGGTGGCTGGCCTCGGTACGCGCTTCCTGCCGGCCACCAAGGTCGTGGCCAAGGAGATGCTGCCGGTACTCGATCGTCCGCTGATCCAGTACGCGGTCGACGAAGCCGTCGACGCCGGCGCGGATACGCTGATCTTCGTGACCAACCGCTACAAGCACGCGATCGCCGACTATTTCGACAAGGCGTACGAGCTCGAATCCAAGCTCGCCCAATCGGGCAAGCACGATCTGCTCGCGATGGTGCAGGGCACGTTGCCGAAGAATGTCCGCTGCGTGTTTGTCACCCAGCCTGAAGCGCTGGGCTTGGGTCATGCCGTGCTGTGCGCCAGGCCTGTCATCGGCGACGAGCCGTTTGGCGTGGTGCTGGCGGATGACTTGATCTGGAACGGCTCGACCGCATCCGGTCGCCCGGGCGCCTTGCGTCAGATGGCGGAGCTTGCCGCGAGTGAAAGCATCGGCGTAATCGCCGTCGAAGAAGTGCCGCGCGACGAGACGAACAAATACGGCATCGTCGATGCCACGCCCGTATCCGAACGTGCTGCAAGAATCAAGCTCGTTGTCGAGAAGCCAAAGCCCGAAGTCGCACCCTCGAATCTCGCGATCGTCGGCCGCTACGTGCTACCAGGGCGAATTTTCGAGCTGCTGGAAAAGACCAAGCCCGGTGCGGGCGGCGAGATCCAGCTGACCGACGCGATCGAGATGCTGCTGGCCGAACAATCCGTCCTCGCTTATCGTTTCGAAGGCACGCGCTTCGATTGCGGCAACAAGCTTGGTCTGGTCAAGGCGACACTGGCGATGGCGCTGGAAGATCCGCAGCTGGCGGAAGCCACGCGTGGATTCATCAAATCGCTCGTCAATTGACGGTAGAGAGCGCCGCCATGGACTTGAGCTGGATACTCAACCATCTCGGTGAAGACCGCGAACGCTATTTCGGCGCGGTCGCACCCCCGATCATTCAATCGTCGATCTTCGCGTTCCCGACCGTGGCGGCGATGCGCGAGGGTTTCGGCGATGAACTGGGTCATCACGTATACACGCGCGGCAACAATCCAACAGTAGAGATTCTGCGCAAGAAAGTTGCCGCGCTCGAAGGGGCTGAAGACTGCCTCATGTTCGGCAGCGGCGCGGCGGCGATGTCGGCCGCTGCGATCGCGAGCGTGTCAGCCGGAGATCACGTCGTTTGCGTGGCGAAGCCGTACAGCTGGACGCGCGCTGTGTTGTGCGATCTGCTCGGCCGCTTCGGTGTGACGACCACGTTCGTCGATGGCACCGACATCGGGAATTTCGAGGCTGCGCTGACGACGCATACGCGCCTGATCGTGCTGGAAAGCCCGAACTCGATGACCTTCGAGCAACAAGACCTTGCAGCGGTCGCTGCGCTGGCGAAAGCGCGCGGGATTCGCACGCTGTGCGATAACAGTTATGCGACGCCGTTGAACCAGTCGCCGATCGGGCTCGGCATCGATCTGGTCGCGCATTCCGCGACGAAATATCTCAACGGCCACAGCGATGTCGTTGCCGGCGTCCTGTGCGGCAGTAGCACGTTGATCCGCGAGATATTCCGCGGTCCCTACATGACGCTCGGCGCGATCCTCTCGCCGCACGACGCCTGGTTGATGATCCGTGGTTTGCGCACGCTACCGATCCGCATGGAGCGCATTGCCGCGACGACTGCAAAGGTGATCGCCTTCCTGCAGGCGCATGCGCGCGTGCGTCGTGTGTATTCGCCCCAGGCCAGCGACAACCCGCAGTTTGGATTGACCGAGCGCCAGCTTCACGGCGCGAGTGGCCTGGTCACGATCGAACTTGATGCGTCGGATGTCGCGACTGTCGAGCGCTTCTGCAATGGACTCACGCGTTTCCTCATGACCGTGTCGTGGGGCGGCTACGAGTCGCTCCTGTTTCCAGTGTGCGCGGTCTTCCCACAGGATGCGCCGTTGCAGCCCGCGACCGGTGTGCCACTCAACTTCGTGCGCCTTTCGATCGGCCTCGAGGAAGCAGACGTGCTGATCGCCGATCTCACACACGCCGTTCAATTCCTGTAGAAGCGCAGCGCCGAACGCGCGGTTCCGCTCAGTGTGTCGTCGAGAACAAACGCCAGCTAAGTATCACGGCGCTGACGCCGAAAAGGATCAAAGCGAACGCGGCAATGTCGAGCATGCGCCCGATCCTGAGTGCGGATTGGCCATGTCGTACGGGCGTGTCGCGCAAGACTCGCGCACCGCTGAGTGGCCACCGGCCTTGTTTTTTCACTCGGTACGCCATCAGCCCAGCGTAGCCGGCGAGCAGGAGCAGGCACAATCCACAGCCGATGACGGCAATGCCGATGTCATGGCGCAAGCGCTCGACCAACTGTGTGGTCGGCATGCCGGCCGCCTTTTGCGTGAGCCATGCTTGATACGCATACAGCAGCGCGAATGCGGCCAATACAGCGATTGCCAGCACCAGAATGGTCACACGACGCAATTTTCGATCAGCGTGGAGGATTTCGGTCGTCATGCGGCTTCCCCGGGACCTGCGCACTATAGCGAACGCGATTCGGACAAGGCGCGCCGTCTGTCGCCGAATCGCCGCGCCGGTCGCGGCTGCTATCCTTGGCAAATGAATCGAATCCTGTTGCTACCGTTCCTGCTGTTGCCCTTGGCTGCATGCCAGACCCTGCAGCACATTGCGCCGAAGCGTGCGGGTGCGAATCCCGTCTTGATCGGCCGCCTGCTTGCAGGTGCGTACGACAATCACGAACAAGTGTGGTCCGCTCGCGGTGCTGCGGCTGCGGCCCCACACGTGGTCGTCGTGCTCGAAGAAACGCGGGATCCGGAATGGTCCGTATGGCATGTTCATTACGAAGCGACTCCCGCGCTCGATGCGGGTTGGGCAATGCAGCGCATCGATGCAGGCAACGGAGCACAAGCCCTTCTGCCACATCGCGCCGTCGTGGCAACACCCGCCACGGGTGCGGCGTTCGACGCCAAACAATGGACGCCGCTCGCTGCCTGCACCTTGCACGGCAGCGTCACATCGACCCAGGTTCGTGTCGCGGCTGACGTCGCTGCCTGCGCTGCCATCATTCCGGGGATTGGATCCGATGCCGCCTTGCTGCCGTTGGCGATCGAGCGCGAAGGTGAGTGGCTGCATCTGCGCCTGTATGCAGACCAGGCGCGTGGCGCGGATGTCCGCGAGGATGCGCGCAAGGTGGAAACCTATACCGGCTGGGCTGCCGTCAATGGCAGCGGTCCGCAAGGGGCGGGCAGCGGCAACGACTGGCACATGAACAAGACGATCCGCCTCGGCAGCGAAGGTAGTCGCACTGCCTTGGCATGGCGCGACGGAAAACCGTCGGGCTACTCGCTGGGTCTGGAGCGTCTGACCTATCGTGAAGGCAATGTGCCGGTGCTGAAGCTATCGGTTTTCGACGACGCCACGGGCGGCACGCTGGCTTACGCCTGGGCGAATCCGGAGGCGACGCGGATCGGCATCAACCTTGGATGGGTGCAGGTGGGGCTCGATCGTGCAGGCATGCTGCCTGCCGATGTCTCCGCGGTGCACGCGGCTCAAGCGGGCGCCCCAACCAAGCCGTGAGTGAACCGAAATCGGATAGAGTGATTTTGGGCGCATGCGGATCGTTTCCGGCATGGCTTCGCCGTAGCCGCCGTTGAATGCGCGTTACCGAACGGTACGCGGCTGGCTTGAGGCAAGGGTGACGAATCCACTCGTGGCAGCGCCGCGAGTGGAGCCGGAACGATCAAAGCACCTCGAAAATGCCCGCCGCACCCATGCCCGTACCGATGCACATTGTCACCATGCCGTATTTCTGTTTGCGACGACGCAGGCCATGGATCAGGGTAGCCGCTCGGATCGCACCCGTCGCCCCGAGCGGATGGCCGAGTGCGATCGCGCCGCCGAGCGGATTGACCTTGCTCGGGTCAAGACCGATATCGCGGATCACCGCGAGCGACTGCGCCGCGAATGCCTCGTTCAATTCGATCCAGTCGAGCTGATCCTTGTTCAATCCGGCTTGGGCAAGTGCCTTTGGAATGGCTGCGATCGGGCCAATGCCCATGATCTCGGGCGGTACTCCGGCAACCGAAAAGCTGACGAAACGCGCGATCGGCGTGAGGCCGTAGGTCTTGATGGCATGTTCGCTGGCGAGCAGCAGCGCGCCAGCACCATCAGACATCTGCGAGGAATTGCCGGCGGTCACGCTGCCACCCATGCGGAAGACGGGTTTCAGTTTGCCCAGGCCTTCGAGGCTCGAATCCTTGCGCGGGCCTTCATCGATCGAGATAACACGCGAGTCATCACGAATCGCACGCGTGCCCAGATCAGGATAGTGATCGGCCAAGGTGAATGGCGCGATTTCATCGTTGAATTCGCCACCGGCGATGGCGGCGAGCGCCTTCTGGTGGGACGCCAGTGCAAATGCGTCCTGGTCCTCACGACTGACCTTCCACTGCTCGGCTACTTTTTCCGCCGTGATACCCATGCCGTAGGCGATCGCCACGTTGTCGTCGGCGAATGCGGCCGGGTTCATCGCGATCTTGTTGCCCATCATCGGCACCATGCTCATCGACTCGGTGCCGCCGGCGAGCATCAGGTCGGCTTCGCCAAGCCGGATGCGATCAGCCGCCATCGCAATCGCCTGCACGCCGGACGAGCAGAAGCGATTGATCGTGACGCCCGGCACTGAATTGGGCAGGCCTGCGAGCAGCACGCCGATACGCGCGACGTTCATGCCTTGCTCGGCTTCGGGCATTGCGCAGCCGATGATCGCGTCGCCGATGAGCGCGAGGTCGATGCCGGGTGCCTTTGCGATCGCTGCGCGCAGAACGTGTGCGAGCAGATCGTCGGGACGAGTATTGCGGAATACGCCGCGCGGCGCCTTGCCAACCGGCGTGCGCACGGCGGAGACGATGTAGGCGTCCTGGATTTGCTTGGTCATTAGCTTTCTCCGAAAGCCGGGATTCGAGATTCGGGAGTCGGGATTCGACAACAGCTAGCAGTGCCGTCAGCGATTCGCGCCCCCCCCTTCTCGTTCCCGGTACTGCGATTGTATTTGCTTGTTTTGAATTTTGAATCCCGAATCCCGAATCGCGATTCTCAATTTCTGAGTGGCTTGCCAGTCGTCAACGTGTGCTGGATACGCTCCTGCGTCTTCGGCATCTGAGCGAGTTCGAAGAAGTGCTTACGCTCAAGATCCAGCAACCAATCTTCGTCGACCTGCGACCCACGTTCGATCACGCCACCGCAAAGGGTGTCGGCGATGCGCGACGCGATTTCGTAGTCGTGCGGCGAGATGAAACGACCTTCGAGCATGTTCACCAGCATCATCTTCAGGGTTGCGGTGCCGACGTCACCAGCGGCATTCACATCGCGCGCAGGCAGGGGCGGGCGGTAACCCGATTCCGCTAGCGAGGCCGCGACCTTCTTCGCCACATGCAGCAATTCAAAACCGTTGAACACGACCACGTCGCTGTCGCGCAACACGCCGATCTGCTTCGCTTCGAGTGCGCTGCCCGACAACTTCGCCATGGCCACCAGCTCGAACATGCGCTTGATCTCGAGGAACGCATCGCCATCGGCCGCACGCTGCGATGCGCGCACCGCGATCTCCTTCAGCCCGCCGCCTGCAGGCAGCAGACCGACGCCGGCTTCGACGAGACCGACATAGCTCTCGAGCACAGCGACGGTGCGCGCGCTGTGCATCTGGAATTCACAACCGCCACCGAGCGCGAGGCCGCGCACCGCTGCGACGACCGGCACCAGCGCATACTTGATGCGCGTGCTGGTGCGCTGGAAGTTCGCGATCATCGATTCCAGTGCGTCGATCTTGCCGGCCTGCACCAGGCCGAGCATGCCCTTCAGATCCGCTCCGGCTGAGAACGCATCACCGTTTTGCCAGATCACAACCGCCTTCAGATTTTTTTCGGCGTAATCGATTGCCTGCTGCACGCCATCGAGCACCGCGTCGTTGACCGTATTCATCTTGGTCTTGAACGAGAGAATGCCGATGCCATCGTCGCCGAGCGACCACAAGCGCACGCCATCGTTCTCCCACAGCGTCGTGCCGGTGTCGAATTTTTCGCCAATCACCGCATCCGGGAACAGCTGGCGCTGGTAGACGGGATGGTTCGAGCGCGGCTCGTCCTTGCCGGTGCGAGGCGAATACGAACCCGCCGCATGATGCACGCCATCGACCTTGCCGACCCAGTCGGGAAGGGGTGCGCTGCTCATCGCCTTGCCGGCAGCAATGTCCTCGGCGATCCACTTCGCCACGTCGGCCCAGCCGGCAGACTGCCAGGTCTCGAATGGGCCGAGCTTCCAGCCGTAGCCCCAGCGGATCGCAAAATCGACGTCGCGCGCCGTTTCGGCGATGTCAGCCAGATGGAAGGCTGCGTAGTGGAACAGGTCGCGGAACACCGCCCACAGGAACTGCGCTTGGCGGTCGTTCGACGCGCGCAGCTTGCCGAATTTTTCGGAGGGGTTCCTTATCGCGAGGATGGCAGCGACTTCATCGGAAGGCTTGGCTGCGGACGACACGTAGTCCTGCTTTGCCAGGTCCA
The DNA here is from genome assembly GCA_039919785.1 of Dokdonella sp. Taxonomy (GTDB): domain Bacteria; phylum Pseudomonadota; class Gammaproteobacteria; order Xanthomonadales; family Rhodanobacteraceae; genus Dokdonella_A. Next base: position 11,521 of record JBDSFA010000236.1, read on the forward strand.
GCACGACGATATCCTTGCCGCGCTTGGTGTAGATGCCGGCACCTGTCTTCTGGCCCAACGCGCCCTTCCCGATCAGCGCAGACAGCCACGCCGGTGCCTCGAAATGCGCATGCCAGGGATCGTTGGGCAAGGTGTCGGCCATCGTCTTGATCACGTGCGCCATCGTGTCGAGGCCGACCACGTCCGCGGTGCGATACGTCGCGCTCTTCGGGCGCCCGATTGCCGGACCGGTCAACGCATCGACGAGATCGAACCCGAGACCGAACGCGGCGGTGTGATGCATGGTTGCGAGGATCGAGAAGACGCCGATGCGGTTGCCGATGAAGTTTGGTGTGTCCTTCGCATAGACCACGCCCTTGCCCAGCGTCGTCGTCAGGAACGCTTCGAGACCCGCGAGCACGGCACGGTCGGTTTCCTTGTCCGGGATCAGCTCGACCAGATGCATGTAGCGCGGTGGGTTGAAGAAGTGGATGCCGCTGAAGCGCGGGCGTAGCTTCGCCGGCAACGCTTCCGCCAGCGCATTGATCGAAAGACCTGATGTATTGCTCGCGACTACAACAGAATCAGATAGATAGGGAGCGATCTTCTTGTAAAGGTCGAGTTTCCAGTCGAGCCGTTCGGCGATTGCTTCGATGATGAGATCGCAGCCCATCAGGGCGTCGAGGTTCTCGTCATAGTTGGCCGCGGTGATCGCCGCGATCTTCGATTTCTCGGCCAGCGGCGCGGGCGAAAGTTTGGCCAGGTTTGCGATGGCCTTGTTGGCGATGCCGTTCTTGTCGCCGTCCTTGGCGGGCAGGTCGAACAGCAAGGTCTCGACATCGGCGTTGGCAAGGTGGGCCGCAATCTGCGCGCCCATGACGCCGGCGCCCAGAACCGCTGCCTTGCGGATACGAAGGGGAACGTTGTTCATGCAAAACCTCTTGAGGACAAACTTGAAAGAGTGCGGCCGCGGCGGCGGCCGATTGAATGCGGATGGCGTTGACTATTCTGCACGCAGGCCAGCGGCGGCGAAGCGCACCAGATGTTGGGCACTCTGTTCGCGATGGCTCTGTTCGCTGACGTCGTTTTTTCGCTTGATCATGCCGAAGTCGGCCATTGCATAGGTAAGGGCGCCAGCGACGATGTCCAGCCGCCAGTACAGCTCGTCCTTGCTCAAGCGAGGCAGAAGCCTGGAAAACGCACCGGCAAACTCGCGCAGCACATGACCGTAGTTGTCGGACAGAAACTTGCGCAGGCGCTCGTCATGTTCGGCGTACGCGCGCGCAAGCACGCGCACGAATGCGGTTCCGCCTGTGCTGTCCATCGATTGCTCCAAGGCAGGACGGATGAAGGCATCGAGCACATCGTCGAGCGTGCGCGAAGGATTCGCCTCGATTGCCGCCAGCGCGGCAAGGCGATGTCGGTTCAGTTCGTCGAGGCGGCGCCGGAATACCTCTTCAATCAGGCTTTCCTTCGATCCGAAGTGGTAATTTACGGCCGCCAGATTGACGTTCGCTGCCGCAGTGACCTGGCGCAGCGACGCGCCCGCGAATCCATGCCGCGCGAACAGCGTTTCGGCAACACCGAGGATGCGTTCCTTGGTTGAAAAATTGGGCGGTTGGGGGCGCACGGTGGGCCATTCATGAATCAAACGATCGTTTGAATCATAGGCGAGCCCCCCTTGCTGGTCAAACCGGAAGCTCGTTGCAGTGTCAACTTTGCCGGAAATTAGCTAGAATCCTTAGCGATAATGTGAGCTAAGCCCGCGGATTGGCGTGGATTTAGCGTTATAACGGCAACTTGGGCCGTTCCCCCTGAAACCTGACCCTACGGAGATCCCGGCATGGCGCTGGAGCGCACTCTATCCATCATCAAACCCGACGCGGTCGCAAAGAACGTCATCGGCGAGATTTACACCCGTTTCGAAAAGGCGGGCCTCACGATCATCGCTGCGAAGATGAAACATCTCTCGCGCAAGGAAGCGGAGGGTTTCTATGCGGTCCATCGTGAGCGTCCGTTCTTCAACGCGCTGGTCGAATTCATGATTTCCGGCCCGGTCATGATCCAGGCGCTCGCCGGCGAGAACGCCGTGCTCAAGCATCGAGATCTGATGGGCGCGACGAATCCGAAAGAAGCTGCACCCGGCACGATTCGTGCGGACTTTGCGACGTCGATCGACGCGAATGCGGTGCATGGCTCGGATGCAGTGGATGCTGCAAAAGTGGAAATCGCGTATTTTTTCGCAGATACCGAAATCTGCCCGCGTTGATAGTGACTTATGCAAATGATTGAACATCCGGTCCAACATTTGCTCGCCGAGTCCGGTCTGGATCCCGACTCGGCGCCGACGAGCGCGCCGTCCGCGGCGTGCGAGACGGTCACGACTGCCAAGGCCAATCTGCTCGACTACGACCGGCAAGGTTTGCGCGATCTGTTCGCACAACTCGGTGAGAAGCCGTATCGCGCCGACCAGGTGATGAAATGGGTCTATCACCGACACGTCACCGATTTTGCACAGATGACCGATGTCGGCAAGGCTTTACGCGATAAACTTGTCGATGCGATCGAAATCGTGCCGCCGAACACGCTGCTCGAAAAGCAGGCGATCGATGGCACGCACAAATGGCTGCTTGGCATGGATGGCCGCAATGCAATCGAGTCGGTGTTCATTCCGGAAACCACGCGAGGAACCTTGTGCGTGTCCTCGCAAATCGGATGCGGTCTGGCCTGTACGTTCTGCTCGACCGGCACCCAGGGTTTCAACCGCAATCTTTCTGCGGCGGAAATCATCGGCCAGGTGTGGGTCGCGGCAAAATATCTCGGCAACGTTCCGCATCATCAGCGCAAGCTCACGAATGTCGTGATGATGGGCATGGGTGAGCCGTTGTTGAACTTCGACAATGTCGTGACTGCGATGAGCGTGATGCGCGACGACCTCGGCTTTGGTCTCGCGAACAAGCGCGTCACGCTGTCGACAGCCGGTCTGGTGCCGATGATCGACAAGCTGGGTGAGGTTGCGGACGTGTCGCTGGCGGTTTCACTGCATGCGCCAAACGACGAGCTACGTACCCAGCTGGTGCCGCTCAACAAGAAGTATCCAATCGACGAACTGCTCGACGCCTGCGCGCGTTACGTGGCGCAGCGTCCGCGCGCGACGATCACCTTCGAGTACACGATGCTCAAGGATGTCAATGACAAGCCGGAGCATGCGCGTCAGCTGATCAAGCTGATGCGTCGACTGCCATCGAAGGTGAATCTGATTCCGTTCAACCCGTTCCATGGCACCCGATACACGCGTTCCGACGAGGACGTAATCCGTGCGTTCCAGAAAATCCTGCTCGACGCGAATGTTCTGACCATGGTCCGGCGTACGCGCGGAGACGATATCGACGCGGCCTGTGGCCAGCTGAAGGGCCAGGTCAATGACCGTACGCGGCGCCAGGCGGAATTCTTGCGCAAGCTGGAAGGGGGCGTTGCCGATGCGGCTTGAACAGGGATTTTTTGCGGTCGCGCTGAGTGCCTCGGTTGCGCTGCTGTCCGCCTGCAGTGTGAGCGGCGGCAGCAAAATCAAAGGCGATGACCCGGCGACGCAGCGGGAAGACGCGGCGCGTGTGAACGCGGAGCTTGGCCAAAAGTACATGCAGCAGGGCAAGCTTGAGCTCGCGCTGGAGAAGTTGACCAGGGCGTTGGCAGTCGATCCGAACTATGCGAACGCGCACACGGTCATCGCGGTGCTGTACGAGAACATCAACGATCCGGCGAAAGCCGAAGAACACTATCGGCGCGCTGCGGAATTGAAGCCCAAGGGCGGCAACGAACTCAACAACTACGGCACTTTCCTGTGCAAGCTTGGCCGCTACGACGAATCGCAGGCGTATTTCGACCGCGCTCTCACCGATCCGTTCTACAAGACGCCCGCGGTCGCATTGACCAACGCCGGCACCTGCCTGTTGAAGGCAGGCAAGCGCGATGCGGCCGAGGCTTCGCTGCGCAAGGCGCTCGAATTGCGCCCAGATGAAAGCGAAGCCCTGGTGCAGCTGGCCTCCGTGCTGTACGACAAGGGTGAATACTTCAAAGCGCGCGCGTTCATACAGCGGTTTGAAGCGACAGCGCAGTCGTCGCGGCCGGATGTGTTGATGCTTGGTCGCAACATCGAATTGCGATTGGGCAACGGTCGTGCCGCCGGTGAATACACGCGCAAGCTGCTGCAGGATTTTCCGGAGTCGGAGCAGGCGCGCGCCCTGAGTGTGCAAAGCCAGTCATGACCGTACGTGACGGCCGGCAGCCAACGAGCGCCACCGAAGATATCAACGACGAAAGCGGTGGCCAGTTGATGCTGCCCTTGTCCAGAGGAACGCAAGCAATGAGAGTCGCAGAGACCAGTGAATTGAACGAGCACCAGCCAGAAGTGACCGAAGGCGCGAATACGCCAGTCCTGGAGCTCTACGATCGCGCCAGTGCTCCGCTTGGTCAGCGGCTGAGCGCTGCGCGCGAGACTCGCAGCTGGAGTCGTGCCGATGTCGCCAACCGTTTGAAGTTGCCGCTCAAGTTGATCGAGCGGCTTGAGTGCGATGACTACGAAGGCCTTAGCGACGGGGTCTTCCTGCGCGGATATTTGCGCAGCTATGCGCGTCTGGTTGGCGTTTCCGTCGAGCAGGCGACGAGCGTCGCTGCGGCGCATACGCAAACGGCTCCGCTGATTGCAACCGGCACGATTTCCCGTTCGCGCTATCTGTTCGATCGCTACTCGGTGAGCGCGACCTATCTTGTTCTGACCGCGATCATTGTGGTTCCGGCTGTATGGCTGGCGACACACGGTGGACTGGAGCAGAACCTCGCGCGCACGACCCCGCTTGATGCGCCGACGAACATCGTATCCATTCCCATGCGCGAAGCGATCCCGAATTCGGCCGCCACATCGTCGGTAGGCAACACTGCGACCGCTAGCGCCATCGCCACCACGTCCGTGGCCACACCAGCATCGAGCGTACCGGCTGACCCACCGCCAGTGATCGCGTCGATGACGCCGTTCGCAGCAGCGCAGATGCCGGCGGCGGCTGCGGCGCCTCCTGAACTTGCGCCTGCGGCCAATGCGGTGGGTAGTGGTGCGCATGTCTTGAGCCTCAAGCTCAGCCAGCAAAGCTGGGTTGAGATCACAACCGCCGACGGCCGCAAACTCGAATACAGCATGCTTGCCGCTGGCAGCGAACACAGCTACCGCAGTGACAGCCAGCTTTCAGTCCGGCTTGGCAACTCGCAAGGCGCACAGCTGCGCACGGATGGAGCGGCAATCGACCTGACCCCATTCCAGCGCGGCAATGTCGCCCACGTAAGGGTGTTCGGCGAAGCAGGGGCCAGTGTCAGTCGTATCGATCAGTAACGCCACCTGACTGTCCCGCAGCGCAGCGGTCCTAGAGGTCGCGTCAGCGCTGTTTCCTGCTACCCTTGTGCGCGTTTCGGCCGCGCGTTGGCGCGACCGCTGTCGTATTTTTGGTTTTTACCCAGGTGAATGCATGTCTTTCGACGTTCTCGACGAACACGAACAAGGTGAACTGGTCCAGAAATGGTTGCGTGAGAATGCGTTATCGATCGCAGTAGGGATTGCGCTGGGCCTCGTCCTGATTTTCGGCTGGCAGCAGTGGAAGTCACATCGCGCCAAGCACACTTTCGAGGCGGCAGCCCAATACCAGGCGCTGTCGGACGCGGTTGAAGCGAAACGCGACGAAGACGTCAGCAAGGTCGCGGACGTGCTGCGCAAGGATTTTCCAGAGACCGCGTATGCCGTATTCGCGGCAATGGCGCAGGCAGACGCTGCCGCAAAGAAGAACGATCTCACCGGTGCTGCAAGCGCGCTCGAATGGGCGCAACAGCATGCTGGTGCCGCCAGTTTGAAGTCGCTTGCTTCACTGCGGCTTGCGCGCGTCAAACTCGCGCAGGGTGACGCAGATGCGGCATTGAAACTGGTTGATGGTTTGTCGAAAGACGACTATGCAGCGCTCGCTGGCGAGATTCGTGGTGACGCATTGGCCAAGCTAGGGCGCGCAGATGCAGCGCGCACGGCATATCAGGACGCGTTGTCGCACCTGGATCCTCAGGCCACCAACCGTAGTCTGGTGCAGATGAAGCTCGACGACGTCGCCGCCGCCCCCGCGGTCGCGCCCGTGCAGGAGAAGGTCGGCTCATGAAGCGCTCCCTGCTCGTCATCGCCGTGCTCGCCACGGCGCTCAGTGGTTGCAACTGGCTGAAGAGTCTCGGCAAGAAGGATAACGTCCAGCCGCCGACTCCGCTTGCTGAATTCGTGCCGACCACTCAAATCGAAAAGGTATGGAGCGAAAGCATCGGCAAGGGAGCTGGCATTTCCGGCGCGCGCCTCGCACCCGGAAGCGCAGACGGCCGCTTGTATGCGGCGGGCGTGAATGGCGACGTCGAAGCGATTGACGCCGCCAGCGGACACACGATCTGGCAGCAACATCTGGGCAAGCGCCACGGCTGGTGGTGGCGGCGCGCAGACAATTCGCTACGTTGGGCGGGCGGTCCCACCGCGCAGGGTGATCTGCTTGTGGTCGGAGGTCTCGATGGTCAGGTCCAGGCATTGTCGACGCAGGACGGCGCCGAGCGCTGGAACGTGCAATTGAGTTCAGAGGTCATTTCCGCACCGGCAATCGGCGATGGGGTCGTGGTCGTGCGTACGAATGACGGTCATCTGATCGGGCTCGATGCGAATGATGGCAGCCGCAAGTGGATCTTTGATCAGCCTGTGCCAGCGCTCAGTCTGCGCGGCAATTCCGCACCGCTGATTGCGAATGGTGCCGTCTACGACGGTTTCGACAACGGCAAGGTTTTCGCCGTGCGTCTCGCCGATGGCAATGAACTGTGGACGCAATCGCTGTCCAATGGCGAAGGCAGGACCGAGGTCGAACGTCTGTCCGACGTCGACGGAAACCTCGTGTCCGATGGAAATGTGCTCTACGCGGCCGGCTATCGCGGTCAGCTCGCTGCGCTTGCGCTCGATAGCGGTCGGCCTGCCTGGCAGCGCGATCTGTCGAGCTATGTCGGCGCGGCGGTCAGTGGCAACACCGTTGCCATCGTCGATGCGGAAGGCAATGTCTGGGCATTCGATCGCGAGACGGGCGTCAACCTGTGGAAGCAGGACAAGCTCAAATATCGCTGGCTCAGCGCTCCGGCAATTCAGGGTCAGTATGTGGTGGTCGGCGACAGCGAAGGCTATGTGCATTGGCTCAGTCTCAGCGAAGGCAAGTTCGCTGCGCGTGAGCGGATCAGTCGCAAGGCGATTGAAGGTGCGCCGCTGGTGGTCGACGGCATGCTCTACGTCGAAGACGTGAAAGGACATATCGGCGCGTATCGCGCCCGGCAGTAACACCGCCGGCAATCCAACGAGGGCGCATTCACTGCGCCCTGCGCGACGCATCGCCGTGCGCCAACATTGACGCATCCTCCATTGGCGTTGCCTGATGGAGGGACTTCGCTTTCGGAGCCAGCAATGCTTCCCGTAGTTGCCCTTGTAGGGCGCCCCAACGTCGGTAAATCGACGCTATTCAACGTGCTGACGCGCACGCGCGATGCCCTGGTCCACGACCTGCCCGGCGTTACGCGCGATCGCCACTACGGCATCTGCCGCCTCGCAGCCGCTCCGTTCGTGATCGTCGATACCGGCGGACTGATGGAAAACGCGCAGGGACTCGACAGCCATACTGTGCGTCAGGCGGAATTCGCGATCGATGAAGCCGACGTGGTGCTGTTGACGGTCGACGCACGCGATGGCCTGCTGCCCACCGACCGCACCATCCTCGATCGACTGCGCCGCGCATCCAAACCGATGCTGTTGCTGGTCAACAAGGTCGACGGTCTCGACGAACACACGGCTATGGCCGAGTTTGCCGCGCTCGGGGTCGCCTCAGCGCTGCCCATGTCGGCTGCTCACGGTCGCGGCACGACGCCATTGCTTGCTGCGCTGGAAACCCTGCTGCCGAAAGTTGAGGGCGATCCGCTAGAAACGCGTCCGGATGAAGGTATCCGCGTTGCGATTGTCGGCCGTCCGAATGCAGGCAAGTCGACGCTGGTCAATCGTCTGCTCGGCGAAGAACGCGTGATTACTTCCGAAGTAGCCGGTACCACGCGTGATTCGATTCGTGTCGTTCTCGAACGCGATGGCAAGCGCTACACCCTGATCGACACCGCCGGCATCCGTCGTCGCGCACGCGTCGAAGACGCGCTGGAAAAATTCAGTGTGATCAAGGCGCTGCAATCAGTCGACGCTGCGCATGTCACCGTGCTGATGCTTGACGCGCGCGAAGGTGTCGCCGACCAGGACACCGCCTTGATCGGCCACGTGCTGGAGTCGGGCCGTGCGCTCGTGCTCGCGGTGAACAAGTGGGACGACATGGACAAGTACAGTCGCGAGCAATGCATCGCGTCGTTGTCGCGCAAGCTCGAATTCGCCACGTGGGCACGCCAGGTATTCATTTCGGCGCTGCACGGGAGCGGCATCGGCGAGTTGATGAAGGCGGTCAATCGCGCTTATGCCTCGGCCAATCACAAATTCACCTCGTCCGAGCTCACGCGGGCAGTCCAGGCGGCTTACACGGCTTATCAGCCGCCGCTCGCGCGCGGCCATACCCCGAAATTGAAATACGCGCATCCGGGTGGGGCCAATCCGCCAACCATCATCATCCACGGCGCGCGTACCAAACATATCGCGGAAAGCTATCGCCGCTATCTCGAGAATTTCTTCCGCAAACGCTACCGTCTCGAAGGCACACCAATCCGTATCGAGTTCCGCGACAGCGACAATCCGTTTGCCGGCAAGCGCAATGTGCTGACAGAGAGTCAGGAACGTCGACGTACAAAAATGATCCGCAAAGCCAAGAAAGACAAGCGCTGAAAACCAGGCGCTGGAGAGACGCGGCAGATGGCAGCGACGTCGATCACGATCGCAATCCTTGCCGGTGGAGCGGCCACGCGTCTGGATGGCCGCGACAAGGGCCTCGAGTGTCTCCATGGCCGACCGTTGATCGCCTGGGTTGTCGACGCTGTCCGAACCATGGATGTGGGCGCAGCTTCAGCCGCGCTACTTTCTTCACGACACGGTGATACCGAAAGCATCGCGTCCGAAGGCGCTCCCAGGAATGATCTCGATCCGGTCAGCCTGCTGATCGTCGCGAATCGCCACATCGATGCGTATTCGCGTCATGCAACAACGATCGGCGATGAGGTGCGCGGGTTTCGTGGTCCGCTCGCCGGTATTGCCAGTGCACTCGCATTTTGCTCAACGTCCTGGTTGATCAGCGTACCCGTCGATTGCCCGCAGCCGCCGCAGGATCTGGCAAGCCGACTACTGCAGGCAGTGCAGGCGGATAACCTGGATGCCGCCGTGGCGCAGGATGGCGAACGACGCCAGCCGCTGTTCGCAATTTACCGGCGCGAGCTCGCCAGCTCCGCCGCGAACGCTGTTGCGAGCGGGCAGGGCGTGTGGTCCTGGCAAGATACAGTTGGAGCACGCGAGCTTGATTTTGCGGACCGATGCCGGCAGTTTCACAACCTCAACACACCTGAGGAGTTCGCAGCCTATGCCGATCGCGACGACGCCTGAATACGCGACGCACATATCCGTCTACGAAGCCCGATCGCTAGTTGATCAACTCGGCGCGCAGAAGCGCATGGAGCCCGAGGCGGTTGATCTCGACAACGCGCTTGGACGCGTGCTTGCCACGGATCTGATCGTACCTCACGACCTGCCGCCGTTCGTGAACTCAGCGATGGATGGCTATGCTTTGCGCGGCAGCGAACTTCCTGCCGAGGGCGAAGCCCGCTTCCATGTGGCTGGTGCGGTACTCGCGGGCGCGTCCGCTGTGCCCGTGTTTGCTGCCGGTGAGTGTGTGCGCATCACGACCGGTGCTCCTCTGCCGTCCGGCGCAGACACAGTCGTTATCAAGGAGAACGTGCGCATCGTCGGCGACGGTATCATCGTCGGCGCTGGCGAGAAGGGCGGCGCCAATGTGCGCCCGGCTGGCGAAGATTATCGGCTTGGTGATGTCGCGATGCGCGCTGGTGTGCGTCTTGGCGCCGCGCATCTGGGCGTACTGGCGGCGTGCGGATGCACGCAGGTGAAGGTGGCGCGACGACCTCGAGTTGCGTTGTTCGTGACGGGCGACGAACTCGTACCGACGGACCAGACCCTTGCATACGGCCAGATCCACGACAGCAATCGCTACACCCTCGGCGCCATGTTGCGTGACTTGGGCATTGAACCCGAGCCTGTTGCCCACCTGCGCGACGATCCGGACGCATTGCGCGTGGCCCTGCGCGAAGCGGCCGATCGTTGCGACGTGGTCATCAGCAGCGGTGGCGTGTCGGCGGGTGAGGCAGATTTTCTGCCAGGCGTTGTCGCTGAACTCGGGATGATCCATTTCTGGAAAGTACGCATGAAACCGGGCATGCCGCTGCTCTGCGGCGAGATCGATGGCGCGCTCGTGTTCGCGTTGCCGGGTAATCCGGTCTCGACCATCGCAACGTTCCTTGCGTTGGTGCGGCCTGCGTTACTTGCGATGCAGGGTGCGGATGTCGCTGGATCGCGTACATGGAAAGCGCGGCTGGCTACACCGATCTTGAAAAAGCACGATCGCTGTGAATTCCTGCGCGCGCGGGTCGAAGCGCGCGATGATGGTGCGTTGTGGGCGACGCCGCTGCAAAAGCAGGGTTCGGGCATGTTGCGCGGCGTCGCCGACGCGGACGTGCTGATCGTCGTGCCGGATGAAGTACGCGAACTGGTTGCCGGCGCCGTTGTGGAAATCCTTCCCCTGCGCGGCGCTTGCTGAGCACATGAATATCCGATCCAGGCAGGGGTCCGCTTCTGGCGATGCGATCCCCGAAATTGAACCGGCCGAGGCGCTCGTTCGGCAACGTGCGGGGGCGCTGCTGCTTGATGTGCGTGAAGACGACGAACGTGCGGCCGGTATTGCGGCGGGAGCCGTCGGCCTTGCACGTGGTCTGATCGAACAGCACATTCACGTTATTGCGGCGGATCGACAACGCGAGATTCTCGCAATCTGCGGCACTGGGAGGCGTTCGCTGCTCGCCGTCGCAACCTTGCGCCAACTGGGATACTTGCACAGCACTTCCGTGCGCGGCGGCTTCGCGCGCTGGAAAGTCGAGGGCCTCGCCGTCGAGCATGGCGCGCTCGATGCCGATTCAGCGGAACGCTACGCGCGCCACCTGGTGCTGCCTGAAGTCGGCGTCGCCGGTCAGGAACGGCTGGCTGTTGCGCGCGTTGTATTGATCGGTGCCGGTGGGCTCGGCGCGCCGGCAGCCTTGTATCTTGCCGCTGCCGGGGTCGGTTCGTTGACGATCATCGACGACGACCTTGTCGAGCGTTCCAATCTGCAACGCCAGATCATTCATACGGATGCACGCGTCGGCACCCCAAAGACCGAATCCGCACGCATCGCGCTGGCGGCGTTGAATCCTTCGGTGCGTGTCGACATCATCACCGAACGCGTCAACGCATCCAATGTCGAAGCGCTACTGCGCGGGCATGATGTCGTGATCGACGGTGCCGACAACTTTCCGACCCGTTACCTGCTCAACGCCGCGTGCCTGCGTCTGCGCCTGCCACTGGTCTATGGCGCCGTGCATCGCTTCAGCGGTCAGGCGAGCGTGTTCGATCCGCGCCGCGAGGATTCGCCGTGCTACCGCTGCCTCTTCCCCGAGCCGCCATCGGCAGCCGAAGCGCCCAACTGCAGTGAGGCCGGCGTGCTTGGGGTCTTGCCCGGCATCATCGGGCTGTTCCAGGCGAACGAGGTACTCAAGTTGCTGCTCGGCATCGGTACACCCCTGGTTGGCCGGTTGCTCTGTTACGACGCGCTCGCGGGAACATCGCGCGAATTGCGCCTGCCGCGCGATCCGGCGTGTCCGGGGTGCGGAGCCCAGGTGCGATTCTCGGGTTACGACGATATTGCGCAGTTCTGCGCTTCGGGCTGAAAGCATTGCGGCTGAAGCCGCTCCCACAGGGTCGAACTCGTGCAGTATCACATTCCCACAAGATCGAATTTCCACAGGATCGGATTTCTACCCGATCGAATGTCCACAGAATCGAAATTTGTGGGAGCGGCTTCAGCCGCGATGCTTTTTCTGCACGGCCGCGAACGCAGCCAGTTGTTCCGGCGTTGCGTCAGGCTGGTGTTTTGCCTTCCACGTCGCGAACGCCTCACCGTAGATGTGTTCGCGTGCCGTTTCTTTCTCCATCAGCACGCCGCGCGCTTCGGCCGCCTCGCGGTACCAATCGGCGAGGCAATTGCGACAGAAGCCGCCCGTGACCATGAGGTCGATGTTCTGTACATCCGTACGCGTGCGCAGATGATCGAGCAGGTGGCGGAACGCGGCGGCTTCTAGTTCGGTATTGAGGTCGATCATGCTGCGCTCCTCGTGGTGGACGCGCCGTCGCACAAAGGTTTGAGCGCGATGACGCTGACATGGGATAATGCCCGTTTACCGCTGGAATCCCAATGACTGCGCGACTCCTCGACGGCCGCCGCATCGCCGATGATGTGCTCGACAGCGTAGCTGCGCGGGTCAAGCTGCGCGTTGCTGCCGGCAAGCGCGTGCCAGGGCTTGCGGTCGTGCTCGTCGGTGCCGATCCGGCGTCCGCGGTATACGTGCGCAACAAACGGCGGTCTTGCAAGCATGTCGGTTTTCGTTCGCTCGACTTCGACCTGCCTGCGACCACCAGCGAAGCCGACCTGGTTGCCTTGATTGATCGTCTCAATGCGGATCCTGAGGTGCACGGCATCCTGCTGCAGTTGCCGTTGCCGCCCGGGATCAATGCCACGGCCCTGATCGACCGCATCGATGCGCGCAAGGACGTCGACGGTTTCCAGGCCGAGAACGTCGGTCGCCTCGCGCTGCGCCAGCGCGGCCTGCGCCCCTGCACGCCGAAGGGTGTGATGACTCTTCTTGCACACACGGACCGGCCCGTACGTGGGCGCAAAGCGGTCGTCGTCGGTGTATCCAACCATGTCGGCCGGCCGTTGATCCTGGAATTGCTGCTGGCGGGCTGCACGACCACGGGGTGCCACAAGTTCACCGCAAGCCTCGAGCACGAGGTGCGCCAGGGCGACATTGTTGTCGTCGCAGCGGGCAAACCCGCCCTGATCAAGGGCGACTGGATCAAGCCGGGTGCGGTGGTGATCGACGTCGGCATCAATCGTCTCGACGACGGTCGGCTCGTCGGCGACGTCGAGTTTGCGCCCGCAGCAGAGCGCGCATCATGGATTACACCGGTTCCCGGTGGTGTCGGTCCGATGACGGTCGCGACGCTAATGGAAAATACGCTCGAAGCCGCCGAAACATTTTTCGACTGAACGCAAGAAAAATGGTTGCGCGCATCGCGCTCGCCGGTGCGGTTTGCCTCACCGATTATTCTGTTTCACCGAGATCGATATGTATTCATACAAAACATCCCAAACCTTCATCCTCGTCGCGTGCATCGCCGCATTCGGTCTGAGCGGCTGCGCCGGCGTCGTCAATCGCGCGACGCAAAGTCTCGCCGACAATCTGAGCGCAGGCATCCTCGATCAGGACGACCTTGCCACGGCACGCGAAGGTGTGCCGGCCTGGCTATTGCTCGTCGATGGCTTGATTCAGGGCTCGCCGAAGAATGCGAATCTGCTGAGCGCGGCCTCGCGCCTCTACGACTCGTACGCGAATGCATTCGTCGATGATCCGCAGCGCGCCAAACGTCTGACTGCGCGCAGCCTCGGCTACGCGCGGCGTGCGACCTGCGTGAATCTCCCGGCACTGTGCACTCAACTCGATGCGCCCTTCGAATCGTTCCAGTCAGCGGTCGCGAAGATCGGCGTGAAGGATACGGGCACCCTGTATCAGCTGGCTTCCGCGTGGGCCGGCAGCCTGCAAGCCAATCGTGACGACTGGAAGGCGATCGCCGATCTGCCGAAAATCCAGTTGCTGGTCGAGCGCGTGGTAGCACTGGATTCGGGTTATGCGAAGGGTGAGCCGTACATGATTCTCGGTGTGCTGGCGACGCTTCGTCCCGCTTCCCTGGGCGGCAAGCCGGAGGAGGGCAAGGCCGATTTCGAGAAGGCTCTTGCATTGTCGAACGGCAACAACCAGATGGTGCGAGTGCTGTACGCGGAGCACTATGCGCGGCTGGTGTTCAACCAGGAACTGCACGACAAGCTGCTGAACGAGGCGATCTCGGCGGACCCGCATTCTCCTGGCCTGACCTTGATCAATACCGTCGCGCAGGTGCGGGCACGCAAACTGCTGGAATCGGGCAAGGATTATTTCTAGTCGTCGTCCCGCGCGGCGGGTCACGAATTACTATCGCTCAATCAAGAATCCGGAATCAAATGATGAATATTCAGAGCAAGAGTTTTCTGGTCCTCGCCATGGGTCTCGCATCCGCTGCAGTCGATGCAGCCACGATCAAGATCGCGACCATCGCGCCTGACGGCACCGCGTGGATGCGCGAAATGCGCTCCGCCGGCGAAGCGATCAAGACCAAGTCTGCGGGTCGCGTCGAGGTCAAGTTCTACCCCGGCGGTGTGATGGGCGACGATTCGACCGTGCTGCGCAAGATCAAGATCGGCCAGTTGCAAGGTGGCGCGTTCACCGGCGGCGAAGCGGCCGTGATTGCGAAGGATGCGCAGGTCTACAGTTTGCCGTTTCTTTACCGCAGTGAAGAGGAAATCGATCAGGTGCGCGTGAAGCTCGATCCCTTGCTGAAACAGCAATTCGAGAAAGAGGGTTTCGAACTGGTCGGCGTCAGCGGTGGCGGATTCGCCTACCTGATGAGCACGCACGACCTGAAAACGCGCGACGACCTCAAGGCCGCGAAGGTCTGGGTGCCGCAGGGCGACAAGGTGGCGGAACTTGCGTTCAAGACGAGTGGGGTGACGCCGATTCCCCTGGCGCTCTCGGATGTCTACACCAGTATGCAGACCGGCTTGATCGACACCGCCGCGAACACACCTTCCGGTGCCATTGCGTTCCAGTGGCATACCAAGCTCAAGTACATGGTCGATCTGCCGCTGACCTATGTCGTAGGTGAGCTGGTCATCGACAAGAAGGCAACCGATGCGCTCAGCGCGGAAGACCACAAGACGGTCGATGTGGAATTCGGCGCGGGCTTCGCACGCCTCGAGAAGATCAACCGAAGCGACAACACCTCGGCGCGTGAAGCGTTGAAGCAGGGCGGAATGAGCATTACCGCACCCGATGCTGCCGATAGCAAGACCTGGGAATCCATCGGCACCGATGTGTTCAAGCAGCTGTCGGACCAGGGTGCGCTTTCGCCGGAAATGCTCGCCGCACTCAACAAGGCGCTCGCCGAAGTCCGCGGTGGCAAGAAGTGAGGGAAGAGGGCACCGGCGCCACTCGCTGGCTGGAGTACGTTGAGAATGGCTTGATCGCCTTGCTGGTGCTGGCGATGGTTGTCCTCGCCAGCGCGCAGATCGTGTTGCGTAATTTCTTCGACAGCGGCCTCGCCTGGGCCGATCCGTTGCTGCGTGCGATGGTGCTGTGGGCCGCCATGCTTGGCGCGCTCGCTGCGGCGCGTGATGACAAGCACATCGGTATCGATTTCGTCGCACATTTCGTGCATGGACGCGCGCGTCGCGTGCTGCGCGCGATCAGCCTGCTGTTCGCCACGGGCATCGCGGCCGCAATGGCCTGGTATGGCGTCGGCCTCGTGAAACTCGACTACGCCGGCACGAATGCCATCGCCGGCATTCCAGGCTGGTGCATTGAAGCGATCATACCGATCGGCTTTGCTCTGATTGCGGTGCGCCTGGCCGTTCGTGCGTTCCAGCCTCAGCGCAGCGATGCGCCAGCGCTGGCTCCGGAGTTGCCATGATCCTGCTGCTGATCCTCGCATTGCTCGTGCTCGCCGCATTCGGTGCGCCGTTGTTTGCGCTGATCGCGGCGGTTGCGCTGTTGGGGTTTCACACTGCCGGACAGGACGGTGTCGCCGTAGCCGTCGAGTTCTACCGGCTCGCCGATATGCCCGCATTGATCGCGATTCCGCTGTTCACGTTGGCAGGTTTTCTGCTGGCGGAGAGTCAGGCGCCCCGTCGCCTGGTGCGCGTTACCAATGCGATGCTCGGTTGGTTGCCTGGCGGCCTCGCGATCGTTGCTGTGCTCGCGTGCGCGATGTTCACTGCATTCACCGGAGCGACGGGCGTGACCATCGTCGCGCTCGGCGCGGTGTTGTATCCGGCGTTGCTGGAGCAGAAATACGGCGAGAAGTTTTCGCTTGGTCTGTTGACCGCCTCGGGCAGCCTCGGCTTGATTCTGGTGCCGTCGATGCCGCTAATCCTGTATGGCGTCGTCGCACAGCAGTTCCATACGACGCCGCCCGTCACCATCGACGGTTTGTTCAAGGCGGGCATCCTGCCATGTGCCCTGATGGTGACCCTGCTTTCGATCTACAGCATCTGGCACGCGCGTCGCGTTGGCGTCACGCGCGAGCCCGTCAGTGGCAAGGAGTTGCGTGCAGCGCTGATGGGAGCAGCCTGGGAACTGCCTCTGCCGTTCGTGATCCTCGGCGGCATCTATTCGGGCAAACTCGCTGCATCGGAGGCTGCTGCGGCAACCGCGCTCTACGTGCTCGTCGTGACAGTCTTCATCCGCCGCGAGATTCCGTTCGCAAAACTGCCCAAGGTCGCGCGCGAAGCGATGCTGCTGGTCGGCGCTATCCTCGTGATCCTCGGATTTTCGCTCGCATTGACGAACTGGCTCATCGATGCCGAAGTACCGGAAAAACTTTTCAGCGCGATCCAGGGCAGCATCACCAGCAAGGCTACATTCCTGCTGATCCTCAACGCGTTCCTGCTCGTGTTCGGCATGCTGCTCGAGGGTTTTCCCGCGATCATCATCCTGGTGCCGTTGGTGCTCCCGGTCGCCCTTCACTACGACGTCGACCCGGTGCATCTGGGCATCCTGTTCCTTGCCAACCTGCAGCTCGGCATTTTCCTGCCGCCCGTCGGCATGAATCTGTTCATCGCGAGCATGCGCTTCAACAAACCGGTGTTGACATTGGTTCGCGCGAGCCTGCCGTTTTTCCTGATCCTGCTGGCCGCGGTTCTGGCCATCACGTATTGGCCGGCATTGTCCCTCTTCCTGGTGCGTTGAACGCACGTCAGCGGGCGCGTGCCGGGTGCGCCCATGATGTCTGGATCAACTGTGCGATTCGCGCGTGGTAGCTGCCCAGCGCGGTTTCGCTCGCATGCAATTCGGTTCGCTCGGCATTGCCGAGCTCGAGCGCATTGCGTTGCTTGCACATTATTTGCAGGAAATTCGCGAAACGGACGTCAGCCGCAGTCGACTTCGGATTCTTCTTGATCAGCGTATCGATGTTCGCGATCTCGGCGCACATTTCATCGGTCGTGGCCTGGGCGCCGTATTCCACATATGCGATCGCCACTGCAAGACTGCGACCACGCAGCACGAGGTCGTCGTTCGAGGCATGTGTCGGCGCCAATGTCCTCTGCATGCGAGCCAAATCGATGCTTGCCTGTGCATGGTTCCCCGATAGCAGATGCGCGAGCGCGCTCCAGTAGAGACTGCGGCCGAGTTCGATGTCGAAGCTTGCCCGCTCCGCCGTCGTAATCGCTTCCTGGAGGCTTGCGCGTGCTTCGCTCTCGCGACCTTGCCGGATTCGCAATGCTGCAAGGTTGCACAAGCTGCTTGCGAGTTCCGGATTCGGCTCCTGTGCGTCCTTGCTGCGCAGGCGATCCAGCGCGACGGTTCTCTCCATTGCAACCACCGCCTCAGGCAGGCGATCGGCACTGCCGTACGCGCGCGCGAGCGAGTTGGTGTATTCGGAGATCGATGGATTGTCTTTGCCGTAGACTTTTTCGGCTACACCGAGCGCTTCGCTTTGCGTCTGGATCGCCTGATCGTGCCGACCTTGACTGCTGAGAGCCATTGATAGTGTTGCCAGCGCATCGATGAGCAATACGCGCTCGGCCGTGTCGTCACCGCGCAGCGAAGCGACCAGCGGCGTCAGCACTGCTTCGGCCTCTGAAGCGCGGCCGAGCCGGTTGAGCGCGAACGCCAGGTGCGAGCTCAGTTCGACCCTCAAATACC
>JBDSFA010000121.1:0-4421 GCA_039919785.1 Dokdonella sp.
CGACCACACGCAAGGTACCTTCGACCTGCACCACTTCGATACCGAGGCCGTCGTAGTTGCCGCTGGTGTCTTCGCTCAGATCCTGCATCTGCTCCTTGCCGAGGTATTCGCTGTGCGGATCGAGCCCGGCGAGCAGACCGTGGATCGCCGCCTGCATCAGGCGATGATCGTCCACATCTTCGACATACGCCTGCTTGACCAGGCTGTAGACCGCGGTGAATGCGCGTATGTCAGCGAGATCGACGGTGTCTTTTGCAGCGGCTTTGACCGGCGCAGTCGCGGGTGCCGGCGCCTCCGCCATGATGGGCGGGTCGGCGGCGAACGCGGGCGCGCCAGTCAGCGCGAGCAGGAGCGGAACAAGCAAACGTGTGGACATCGGAGCAACCTCACGGGGACGCGACCAGTGTAATGCGTGCGGCACGGGCCGTCGTTGTAGCAGACCTCTCCCTGCAGCAATCGTTCAGCGCAGCCAGCCGCGCGGATCGACCGCCTGCCCTTTGGCGCGCAGCTCGAAATACAAGCCCGGCGTCTTCTGGCCACCGCTGGCGCCACTGGTCGCGATCGATTCGCCGGCGTCGACCCAGTCACCGACTTCCTTGAGCAGCGTCTCGTTGCAACCGTAGAGACTCAAGTAGCCGTCGCCGTGGTCGACGATGATCATCAGGCCGTAGCCGCGCAGCCAGTCGGCAAACGCGACACGGCCGTGCGAAATGGCGTGGACCGGCGTGCCCGACTTGGCCGCGAGCAGCATGCCGCTGCTGCGCCGACCGGATTCGTCGCCGCTGCCGAAGGCGGTCACGAGCTTGCCTTGCAGCGGCCATGTCATACGGCCGCGTGAGGATGCGAACGGCGCTTCGCCAGCCAGCTGCTTGGGAATATCGGCGAATACGTCACGCAGCTTTTCTAGCAAGCCGGTCAGAGAAGCCTCGTCCTTGCCCAGTGCAGCGATGCGTGCTCCCGCGTCCTTGAGCTTGGCGTCGATCGTTGCGACCAGTTGCGCGCGTTCGCTGCGCTCGGTCTCCAGCTTCGCGACCTCGGCGCTGCGCGAATCGCGCGTTGCGGCAAGTTCGGCTGTGGCTGCCTTGATCGCATCCTGCACATCGGCGAGTTGCTTGAGGTCGCCGCGCAGCGTGTCGATCTGATCGACCTGCGCGCGCTGGAAATAGCGGTGATAGGCGAGCACGCGTGCGATAGCGGCGACATCGTCTTGCTGCAGCAGCAGCTTGAGTTCTTCGTTTCGACCGAGCGCATAGGCCGAACGCAACAAGGCAGCGAGCGCATCGCGTTGCGATTTCAACGCGTTTTCAAGATGTTCGCGCTGCTGATTGAGTTCGTCGAACTTGGCCTGCTGGTTGATGACCTGCTCGTCGAGTGCATGGACGTCCTTGGCTACGGCGCTCAGCGCGAGTTCCTTTTCGCGCAGGCTGCGCTCGGCTTCGCCGCGCGCTCCGGTGGTTGCTTGCTGTTGAGCGGTGAGCGCCTTGATCTCGACACGCAAGGCATCGAGCTTCTTCTTCGCCTCCTGCTCCTGCGCCGTGCGCTGCGCCGCGTCGCCTTCCTGCGCGAACGCGGGCGCCGGCGCCTGCGCAAGCAGCACCAGCGCGGCAAACAGCACGCATGTACGCATCAAGGGTCGAACTCGACCAGACTGCGACCGCTCATCTCCGGCGGCAGCGGCAGGTCCATCAAGGCGAGCACGCTGGGCGCAAGGTCGCGCAACGCACCGTGATGAAGATGCGCCTTGCGTCCGACATACACGAGCGGCACCGGGCCGACCGTGTGCTGGGTGTGCGCGATGCCGTTCTCGTCCACCATCTGTTCGAGATTGCCGTGGTCGGCGCTGATCAGCATCTCGCCCCCGGCGGCGCGGATCGCCGTAGTCAGGCGACCGAGCGCTACATCGACGGCCTCGACCGCCGCGATCGCGGCCGACTCGATGCCGGTATGACCGACCATATCCGGATTGGCAATGTTGCAGACGATGAAATCGAATTGTTTCGACGCGATCGCATCGACCAGCTTGTAGGTGAGTTCCGGACAGCTCATCTCGGGCTGCAGGTCATAGGTCGCGACTTTCGCACTCGGCACGAGAATGCGCTCTTCGCCGGGAAACGGCGCTTCGTGTCCACCGGACAGGAAAAACGTCACGTGCGCATATTTCTCGGTTTCGGCGATGCGCAGCTGGCGCAGGCCCAGCGAGGACAGGTACTCGCCGATCGTGTTGCGCATCGATTGCGGGGCGAACGCGATCGCGGTCGCTGCAAGGCCTTTCTCGTATTCGGTCAGGGTCACGAATGCGGACAGCCCGATTGCGCGCGAACGCGCGAAGCCCTGAAAATCGCCGTCGACGAATGCATGCGAAAGCTCGCGCGCACGGTCGGAACGGAAATTCATGAAGACGATCGCGTCGCCGTCCTGGATCTTCGCACCGGCGCCAACGACGGTTGGTTTGACGAACTCGTCGTTTTCATCGCGTGCGTAGGCTTCATCCAGCGCGGCCAGTGCCGTCGATGCGTGGAAGCCTGCTTGCGTGTCGGCGATCGCGTCGTAGGCGAGCTTGACGCGATCCCAGCGGTGGTCGCGATCCATCGCGTAGTAGCGGCCGCTGACCGTGGCGATGCATGCATTCGGCAGCGCCGCGCATTTCGCCTGCAGGCGCTCCAGCGATGCGCGCGCACTGCGCGGTGGTGTATCGCGGCCATCGAGAAACGCATGCACGGCAATACGCGCAGCGCCTCGCTTTGCGGCGAGATCAAGCAGCGCAAGGATATGTTTTTCCTGGCTATGCACGCCGCCTGGCGATACCAGACCGAATATATGCAGTGTGCGGCCATCAGCGCGCGCGGCTTCGCAGGCGCCGATCAACGCGGGATTGCCGAAGAAGCTGCCGTCCGCGATGGCGGCGTCGATGCGCGTGAGGTCCTGATAGACGATGCGCCCGGCGCCGATGTTCATGTGGCCGACTTCGGAGTTGCCCATCTGGCCATCCGGCAGACCGACAAATTCGCCATGCGTGTCGACCAGCGTATGCGGGCATTCGGCCAGCAACCGGCGCCAGTTCGGGCAATTGGCCTGCGCGATCGCATTGTGTGCTGTCTCGACGCGATGGCCCCAGCCATCGAGGATCAGGAGCAGGATCGGTTTGGGTCGCGTCACGTGGTTCATCCAGAGTGCCGTGCAGGCGCCAATGCTAGCGGAACGCGCTCAATCATGCGGCCGCATACAGCAGGAAAAAACCGTTCGCCCTGAGCGTAGCGCAGCAAAGTCGAAGGGCCGCAACTCCCTGTTTGCACGCCGGGGCAATAGGCGCTCACTCCGGATGCCCGGCGGGCGCCCGTCGTTACCCCGCTTCAACCTTTTCGCACCAGGCCGCATCCAAGGCCGTGAACCCGATCCAAGCCTGGAGTAGCCCATGAATCGCAAACTCGTTCTTTCCACCGCGATCCTTTCCCTGTGCTGCGCAAGCGACGCATTTGCCCGTGGCATCGACGTCGACAAGATCAATGGCTCCATCCATATCGAAAGCGACCAGCAGGCGGGCGATCTGAGCACCGTCAATGGCGGCATCCATGTCGAGAATGGGGGCAGTGCGGAGAAGGTATCGACCGTCAATGGCAGCATCGACCTGGGCGACCATGTGACCGTGGCAGCGATCGATACCGTGAACGGCGGCATCGAACTGGGCGCTGGCGCGCGCGTGACCGGTGCGGTCGAGGCCGTCAATGGCGGCATCCGTCTCGGCAAGGGCGCAGAAATCACCGGCCATGCCTCCAACGTCAACGGTCGCTTCACACTTGACGGCGCACACATTGGCGGCGGCATCGAGACGGTCGGCGGCGACATGGAGATCGGCGCCGATTCGCGCGTCGAAGGCGGCATTCTGGTCGATCGTGCGCATGGTTGGTCATTCGGCAAGCCGCGCAATCCTCGCATCGTGATCGGCCCGCACGCCGTCATCACGGGCACGCTGGAATTCCGTCGTGAGGTCGACTTGTTCGTCAGCGACAGCGCCACGGTCGGCATGATCACTGGCGCGACCGCGAAGAAATTTTCCGGCGACCAGCCCTAGCCAACAGTCCTGTAGGAGCGGCTTCAGCCGCGATGCCTTTCGATGCACCGGGGCAAAAGCCTAGCGGCTAAAGCCGCTCCTACAGTTAGTGATGCCGGTGCTTCAGCCCTCCCCTTCAAGGGGAGGGTTGGGTGGGGATGGTGTCGCTCGGGGTAAGTCCACGCCAGAGCATCGCGGCTGAAGCCGCTCCCACAGACAGTTGTTCCTACAGATGGCTGCTCCTACAGACGGTTGCTCCTACATTTTTTTCCAAACCGGAAAAGCGTCGCCATCGGCGCCGAATGATCCAGCGCCAGACAGCGACCGCAACGGCATAGAATCGCGCATGCCCGTCACGCTGGGGTCCCGCATG
>JBDSFA010000180.1:0-6886 GCA_039919785.1 Dokdonella sp.
GATGCTGGAAAAGCTTAGGCAGACTACGCGGGCGGACCGCATACCGGGATTCCGCGTGCCCTGACGGGCTCAAGAACGACCAAGCGAGCCGCGCTTTATAGCGGAATCAGAGGCTTGCGGCAAGAGGGGTGAGCTGAACATTCCCTTGGTACCGACAGCAGGTACGGCCGGAAGCCGATAATTCCAAAGCACGGTCCCTGCAGCACGCCGCGCGCGGCCGGCCTACAGCTCTTGGGTCGTTGTTCGCCTGGAGCGTTTGATCAACCATCCCACACCTCGCAAATCGGCGATCCCGACCAACGCGCGATTGAGATTGTTGTACTTGGAAACGCCGGTGCCGCGTGCGCGGTGGTTGACTGGCACGCTCAGCACCTTCCAGCCAGCACGTTGCATGAGGGCGGGCAGGTAGCGATGCATGTGGTCGAAGTAGGGTAGGTCGAGAAAAGCTGCGCGCTCGAACAGCTTGATGCCGCAGCCAGTGTCCGGCGTGTCGTCGTGCAGCAGGCGCGAGCGGATTGCGTTCGCCCATTTTGAGGCCCATCGCTTGCTGCCCGAGTCCTGCCGCTTCACGCGCCAGCCCGCGAACAGCTTGATCGCGGGCGGCGATTCGCTGCGCATGGCGAGCAACTTCGGAATGTCGGCGGGATCGTTCTGGCCATCGCCGTCGAGCGTCGCAATCCACGCGCCCCGTGCAGCTTTCACGCCGTTGCGGATCGCCGTGCTCTGACCACTCTGGCTGAGGTGCTTGATCACGCGCAGTTCCGGAAAATTCCCCTTGGCCTTGGTCAGCACGTCGACGGAATCGTCCTTGCTGGCGTCGTCGACATAGACGATCTCGAAATCCGCGCGCCCCCTCAGGGCAGCGGCGATTTCGCCGATTAGCGGCAGAATGTTGTCGCGTTCGTTGAACACGGGCACGACGACGGAAAGATCGGGCATGACAGCTTGGGCTTCGCGGGAAGGACCCATTATCGCCGATTGGCAAAGCCTGTTGTGATGGCCTCGGCCGCACCTCGGAATTATGGCATTTAGAGCATCGTGGCTGGATCCGCTCCCACGCAAGCCCGCTCAGCGACTACCGGCAGCAATATCGGGCGATCCCTCGATCGCGTTGCGCCAGGTGTGCTCCAACGCATCGAAACGGCCGGAATCCTGCGCAAGCATCAGCAAGGTTCCGTTCGCGATCGGCACTTCGCGGCCGACGAGTCCTTGGCTGCGGAAGTCCTGGCTTGCCGCGGCGCGTTTCTGCACGACGTATACAACGCTGACAGGTGCGTCGTTTTCCGGCATCACCATGTGGACGCTGCGGTATTTGCCGATGCCGCATTCACTGACATAGGCGACATTCGACGGTACCGATGCGAGAGTCACGCCGCGATCCGCGAACGCGTGACGCACACTATCGGCTGGCAACGGATCCCGCTTCAGCAGCGCATCGCGTTCCTCCGGCCCGGTCACATGTGCCACGACGAGATCGGAAAGAGCCGCAGTGCGCAAAGGTGTCTGGGCATAGCGAGACACGCCTATTGCAAGCGCAGCGCAGGCAGCAGCTGCCAGGGCAATCCAGGTGACGCGACTGCGACCGCTGCGCTGGCGTTGCCTCTCCCCGGTCAGCTGCGCGAGCAGGATGCGATCGGCAAGCCCATCGGGAACCGCCACGGACATCGCGCTCGCGAGCCGCGTCTCGAAGGTCTGCGCCCGACCATGGGCATCGGCGCAGAATGCGCAACGCTCCAGATGTTCGCGCGCAGCGCGATCGAGCATGCGCGGATCAGTACCCAGCAGGCGACGAAACTCAAGGCAGTCCATACAGCACCGCCTCCTTCTCGCCACCATCGAGCAGCGACTTGAGTTTCTGCCGTGCACGAAAGACCTGGGTCATCACCGCCGCTTCTGTGATGTCGAGCTGACGCGCGATCTCGGCGCAAGAAAACCCGCCGAGCACCTGCAACACCAGCGGCTCGCGATACTTTGCCTCCAGCTTCCCGATCGCCGCACGTACGACCGAATCCTCGCCGAGATGCTCGGGGCCGGGCGCTGTGTCGCAGAGTTCGAGGTCGGTGATATCGGTGGTCGGCATCGGTTTGCGTTCGTACAGGCGCGCGTGCTCTCGACGCAGGATCGTGGTCAGCCACGCCTTTGCCGCGACGTTTTCACGCAGTGCGTCGAGCGAGCGCCACGCACGCAGGAAGGTTTCCTGGACCAGATCCTGCGCAAGTGCGTCCTGGCCACATAGCCAGTACGCATAACGGTAGAGCTCGCTGGAATGCGCGCGCACAAGAGCCTCGAACTGTTGCTGGCGATTACTCACACCAGCACTAGACCGGGGATTGCCGTCCTGGCTTACAGGAGCCCTCATGCGTTCTCGTCAGCCGTCGAATCCATTGCTGAAAATCAGGTCTGGTGTGGTCACCGTGAATTCTACCGGCAACGACACGAGGCCGTGCGCAGCATCGTTGTTGTGAATGCAGATGGTCGCATCGTAAACACCGACCCCGAGGCTGCTTGCATCCAGTGTCACATCGACATCGACCGCCGGGTCACCCACCGCTACCGACCCACTGATTGGGTTCAGCGCCAGCCACGGCAGGGTTTCGGGTGCGGCGCAATCGGTGGTCGTGATATCGACGTTCCAGGTGAGCGCCGCGGTGCCGGAATTGCCGATAGAGAACGTCGTACTAGTCGATGTGCCTGCTTCGGTTGCTGCAGTCACTGGCCCGGGGCCGACCTCGATCGAGGGCGCCGTAGAGGCCACGATCGTGATCACACCGGACATGCCCGAGCCGCCAGGGCCGCCGTGTATTTCACAATAGAACCCCGCCGTGCCGGCTGTCGGGAACGTGACGGTCGAACTCCAGGCGTTGCTGCTTGCGTCGCCGACAGGACTGGCACCACAGGCATCGGCACAATGAAATGCGGTGACAGCATCCGGGTCGGATGCGACGTTGTGGAAGCCCAGGCCAGCGATGTCATTCTTGAAGGTGACCGTGTCGCCTGCATCGATGGTCAGGGTGGCCGGATCGAAATGATGACCGCCAGGTCCATTGCGTGCAATGACGACATGGTCGGCGGCGAAGGTGGCAAATGAAGCCAGCGCGAGCGCGCCGGCCGCAAAAAGCTGAATGCGACACATGGTGATTCTCCGAGATTGAGCGCGAATGGCCGCGCTGCTCCCGCCGCACGGCTACACCAGCATGCGTGCGCCTTCCCGGAAAAACGAGAGTGAAAACCCCCAGATCAACGCAGGTGTTCGAGGATTCCTTCGAGCTCGTCAAGGCTGTGATAGTGGATCACGACCTTGCCGCGTCCATTGCGTGCGTGCGCGACGTTGACGCGCGTCGCGAGCTTCTCGGCCAGTTCGCGCTCGAGCGCGGCGATGTTGGGGTCGCGCGCAGCAGCAGGCTTTCCGCCCTTGTCGCTGAAGGCAGTATCGAGGCGGCGTACGGCATCCTCGAGTTCTCGGACCGACCATTCCTTGTCGGCCGCTTCGCGCGCGAGCGCGACCGCGCGCGCCTCCGGTTGCACGGTCGCGAGCGCGCGCGCGTGGCCCATGTCCAGCTTGCGTTCGTCGAGTAGGCGCTTGATCGCGGCCGGCAGATCGAGCAGACGCAACAGGTTCGACACCGCGGCTCGCGACCGACCGACGGCGTCTGCGGTCTGCTGGTGGGTCAGGCCGAATTCCTCGATCAGTCGCGACAGCGCCTGCGCTTCTTCCAGCGGCGACAGATCTTCGCGCTGGATGTTTTCGATCAGCGCCATCGCGACGACCGCCTGATCTGGCACGACCTTGACCAGCGCCGGTATCTCGTCGAGACCGGCTTGTTGCGCGGCACGCCAGCGACGCTCGCCGGCAATGAGCTCGAAGCGACCGGC
Organism: Dokdonella sp.; assembly: GCA_039919785.1. Lineage (GTDB taxonomy): Bacteria > Pseudomonadota > Gammaproteobacteria > Xanthomonadales > Rhodanobacteraceae > Dokdonella_A. Next base: position 3,874 of record JBDSFA010000180.1, read on the forward strand.
ACCAATCGCACGCACGACGACGGGCTGGATCAGCCCCTGCGCCTTGATCGAGGCCGCAAGCTCCTCGATTTTTTCCGGATCGAATGCATGCCGCGGCTGGAACTTGCCGGGCTGGATCATGCCGATGGCGAGCGAACGCAGCTCACCTTCGTTATCGCTGACTGCGGTGGGCGTATCGCCGCCGCCGAGCAGCGCATCGAGCCCGCGACCGAGGCCGAGCCCGCGTTTCTTGACTGCCATCTAGTTCCCCTTTGCGATCATCCATGATCGCGAAAATCAAGAAGCGGCCATCCTGGCCGCACTTTTCAAAGGTTCAAATTCCCGGCTGCAGCAGGGCTGTGTTGACGGCGCAGCATCTCACCAGCGAGACCGAGATAGGCGATCGCGCCGCGCGATTCGCGGTCGTAAAGGTTAATCGGCTTGCCATGGCTCGGCGCTTCCGCCAAGCGCACATTGCGCGGAATAATCGAGCGGAACACCTTGTCGCCAAAATGCTTGGTCAGCTGCAGCGAGACCTCGTTGCCGAGATTGTTGCGCACGTCGTACATCGTGCGTAACAAACCTTCGACCTCAAGCTGCGGGTTGAGGCGCATGCGCACCGCCTTGATCGTGTCGAGCAGACTTGAAAGTCCTTCCAACGCGAAATATTCGCACTGCACGGGTATCAGCACGCCGTGCGCCGCCGTCAGTGCATTGATGGTGAGCAGGTGCAGCGTTGGTGGACAGTCGATGAGAATGGTCTGGTAACGATCGCCGAGCTTGGCGATCTGTTCCTTCAAACGCGATTCGCGCGCCAGCCCATCCATCAGCTTGAGTTCCGCTGCGGTCAAATCGCCGCTGCCGGGCAGCAGGTCGAAGCCGCCTTCGGTCGGCACGATCGCGGTCTCGATCGCCGCTTCGTCGAGCAGGACCTCGCAACCGTTCGGCTTGGCCGTACGCTTGTCGATACCGGAGGCCATCGTCGCATTGCCCTGCGGATCGAAGTCGATCAGCAGCACCTTGCGCCGCGTTTCCGCAAGCGCAGCGGCGAGGTTGACCGCAGTCGTGGTCTTGCCGACGCCGCCTTTCTGGTTCGCAATCGCGATGATGCGCGTCATGGGGATGCCACCGAGCCCTGTTCGTTGTCGTTGTGCGTAGTGCCAGCCCGCCTGATTACCACGACATGACGCTCCGCGTCCAAGCCGGGCACGGTCAGCGGCAGGACCTGATCCACACAAAACCCGGCGGGCAGCGCAGCCAGCTCATCCTGCGGGAAGCGGCCCTTCAACGCCAGCCAGACGCCAGTCGGCGCGAGCAGATGGCCGCCCCAGCGCAGCATATCGGCAAGACTGGCGAACGCGCGCGCGGTGATGCAATCAAATGTGCCGGTGACGGCCTCCGCGCGTTTTTCGGCGACGCTGACATTGGTCAGCGCCAGTTCGCGCACGGCAGCACGCAGGAAGCGGGTTTTCTTGCCGTTTGAATCGACCAAGGTGACCGCGCGCTCCGGCGCGAGGATCGCAAGCGGAATGCCGGGCAGGCCCGCTCCCGTGCCAAGATCGGCCAGGGTCGAGCCTGTCACATGCGGAACGATCGTGAGCGAATCGAGCAAATGGCGCGTGACCATTTCCAGGGGATCGCGCACTGCGCTCAGGTTGTAGGCCGCGTTCCAGCGCGCGAGCAGGTCGACATAGGCGAGTAGCCGCGCAATGACGGCTTCGGGCAGATCGAGCGCAAGCGCTGCAAGGCCCGTGCACAGGCGCTGCCGCAGCCGGTCACTGTCAGGCGCGCAGCGGTCAGTCATGGCGATCACAACAATACGGGGCGCGCAGTATCGGCTCGGACGCGGCGAAAATCCATCGCCGGACGGGAAACACCTGTTCCGCAGGCGGCAAAGACGACGGCGGACGCTGAGCCGCTCGCTTTAGTTGCCAGCCTGGTCCTGGGCGGCGAGGTCAACGCGTGCGATCAGCAGGCCGCGTTCGTGCAGCTCGGCATTCAGCGACCGCTTCAGCCAGAAGCGACGTGCATCCACAGCCTCCGGCAAGCTGTCGTCGGCGAACAAACGGCGCGTTGCGGCGCACAGGAGCTCCTCGACGTCCTCGATCACGACCTCGGCACGTTCCGGGTCGAGCACCTGGAAATAGACGACGCTGCGGAAATTCTGCGTATCGCGCGTCAAGCCCTCAACGGGAACCGCAGAGCCGGCGAGGCTGATCTTGCGGGTGACACGCTCAACCAAAGGCATGACCAGATGCGTGCCCGCACCGATGATCCGTACATGGCCGTCCATGCGTCGGAACGCATACACATGCCCCTCGGGAATCCGCCGCACTGAAGCGAGGACGAGGAGAGCGAGCGCACACAGCGCGGACAAAATGATCGGGGAAAGCATTTTTCTTTACTCTGGCGATGGTTTACGGATTGGGTACCTCTGGGCCTTGCACGTACTGGACCATGTTAACGGGCTGCAAACTAACGAATGCTTAACAGTTTTGGGTTTTGCGGCGCGACAATGATCTCAACCACGGCCTGTTTCGCCTGCGGCGTGCTGCCGTGCGGCGGATCAGACACCCGCGCGTACAATCGATCGCCCCTAATACCCCGACGAAGAGTCGCCCATGTCGTATCCGCAAACCCGCCTGCGCCGCATGCGCCGCGATGCATTTTCGCGTGCTCTGATGCGCGAAACCGTTCTGATGCCGGCTGACCTGATCCTGCCGGTATTTGTGTGTGAAGGGAGTGCCGTGCGCGAGCCCGTGCCCTCAATGCCGGGCGTCGATCGCGTCTCGATTGACCAGCTGCTGCGCATCGCAGAACAAGCACAGCAGCTGGGCGTGCCGGCGCTTGCGTTGTTCCCGGTCACGCCACCAGAGGCGAAATCGCTGGACGCACGCGAAGCCTGGAATGCGAATGGCCTGACCCAGCGCGCGGTGCGCGCGCTGAAGAAGGACTTCCCGGACCTCGGTGTGATCACCGACGTCGCACTCGATCCGTTCACGACGCATGGGCAGGACGGCCCCATCGACGAATC
>JBDSFA010000035.1:0-3588 GCA_039919785.1 Dokdonella sp.
CGCCGAGCGGCTTGGGCTGCAATACCGCGGGGTCTACGCGCGGCGCCGTATCGGTGAGCTCGAACGTCAGCATCGAGCTCGCGTGCAGGATACGCAATCTGATATCGCCGTTGCCATCGGGGCCGTACGCGTGGCGAATGATATTGGCCGATGCTTCGTCGACGGCCAGCACCAGGCGATCACGCAGCTGCGGTTCGACATGCAGCCCGTCGAGCGCCTGGCGCATCGCGCTGCGCAAGCCACGCAAGGCCTCCGCTTGCGCAGGGATGTGCAGATCGAGCACGACATCGGGCGTATCCGCCCGCGGGGCTTCGACCAGCAGCAGGGTCGTATCGTCGACCAGCCTCAGTTTCTTCAAATCAGCGAGCAAGCCGCGCAGGCGCGCGTCCGGCGAGGACTCCGCATGGCGCGCGATCAGTTCCCGCACGCCAGCATTGCCGATCGGCCGGCCGGCGGCGTCGCGCACATCGGTCGCGCCATCGGAAAATGCATACAAAGTGCCGCCATCGAGCGCGACCTCGTGCTGCTCGAACACCATGCCGGGAATGATGCCTAGCGGCGGACCGCCCGAGGCGTAGTCGATGTATACGCCGGCCCGATGCACGATGACCGGTGGAAATCCGGCGCCGGCAAATTGCACGTGGTTCGCTGTGCGATCGCAGTAGCCCACCAGGGCGCAGACGAATCGCCCCTCCTGGCTCGTCTCGCACAGCTCGTCGTTTGCGCGCGCGAGCCATGCGGATGGCGCGAGCCCGTCCTTGCCAGCCCAGCGCAACAGACTCGCGGTGCGCACCATCAGCAAGGCCGCGTCGAGGCCCTTGCCGGAGATATCGCCGACGAGGAAACCGACACGGCCGTCGGCGAGCTCGAAGTAGTCGTAAAAATCGCCCGAGATCTCATGCGCGGGGCGATTCACGCCAATCACCGGGAAATTGTCGCGGCGACGCTTGGGCAGCAGCGATTTCTGCAAACGGCGTGCAAGATCGAACTCGCGCTTCAGGCGCTGCTGTTCGAGCAGATTGCCGGCCATGCGCGCGTTGTTGATTGCGAGCGCGGCGGGTGCAGCGATGATGCCGAGCAACTCTGCGTCGGCATCGCTGAACGGCGCACCATCGCGACGATTGACGATTTCGAGCGCCCCGATTGGCCCTTCGGCCGTCGCCAGCGGCGCGCAGACGAGGCTGCGGGTGATGAAGCCGCTGTCGTCGTCGGCAGCGCGCCAGACGCGTGCGTCGGTCGAAGCATCGACAACGATCTGGGTGGTGTTTTCAGCGACGGCGCGGCCAACCACTCCCTGCCCTACCGCAAGGCGTGAGCCGGTAATGTTGACCGGACCGACGCAGATGCGGCAATCGAGCACGCCGGTGTCGGGGTCCAGAAGAAACAGTGACGCCGCTTCTGCCTGCATGAAGTCGGCGACGCGATTGACGGCTTCGGACAAGGTCTTGCGCAAGTCGAGCGACACCGCGAGTGCGCGCGACAGATCCGCCAGGAAGGCCAGAGTGTCCCCTTCCCGCCGGTGCGCGCCGAGCGTCGCGGCTGCGGCGTGCGGTTCGTTCGGCACGGTGCGCACGGCGTTCATTCCGCTTCGCGCCCCGAGCCGCGCAGTGCGCGCGCGCTGCGCTTCATGCGCAGGCCCCACAGGGTCATGACCGGCCCGGACAGCACGTACAATGTCGTAATCGCGAGCACCACGCGCGGCGGATCCACGGCCAGCGCGACCAGGATCAACATCGCGGCCGGAATCCAGATGAAGGGCACGCGATCGGATTTGGGCCACGCCTTGAAACTGAAATAGCGCACGCGACTGACCATCAGCAGCCCGGCGACGATCGCGACGATCGGCGTCACGAAGTCCATGTTGCTGGCGTTGAAGCCGAACAAGCCCTTGTCTTCGATCGCCCACACGAAGGACATGCACAAGGCGGCTGCCGCGGGACTCGCCAGACCTTGGAAATAGCGCTTGTCGCCGACCCCGACCTGGGTATTGAAGCGCGCCAGGCGCAACGCCGCGCAGGCGGCGTAGATGAACGCAGCGGCCCAGCCCAGCTTGCCCCAGCCCGAGCCATATGCCTTCAGCGCCGACAGCGACCACGTATACAGGACCAGGGACGGGGCCAGTCCGAAGCTCACCAGGTCGGAAAGGGAATCGTACTGCACGCCGAAGTCACTCTGCGTGCCGGTCAGGCGCGCCACGCGGCCATCGAGTCCGTCGAGAATGGCGGCCACGAACACCGCGATCGCCGCATCCGTATAGCGCCCGCCTATGCCGGAAACGATCGCGAAATAACCAGCGAACATCGCACCTGTCGTCAACAGGTTCGGCAGCAGGTAGATTCCGCGTGGGGGCTTGCGTGCACCGGTCGAAGTTTCGTCCATACTCGAGCCGTGGCAAGGGTGGGAGACGGGGCGAGAGTGTACCGTGATACACACTACCGGCGTTTTCCGCTTGTGTCCGGGCGCGACTGGTGTTATCCAGTCGGCCATCCGGCGTGCCGTCTGTGGGCACCTGCAAGAACGCGAAGGTCTATCAATGAAGCTCAAATGGCTACTGCTCGCCCTTCTGACCGTCGGAGTCCCGGCCGCCGCTGGCGAAATGTATTCCTGGACGGATGCCAACGGCGTCAAGCATTTTTCCGACTCGCCGCCTCCGGCCAGCGTGACCAAGGCGCAGAAAATCAAGCTCAAGGGCGGTGTCACCACCGGCGATGTGGCTGATGAGGCCGCTCAGAAAGAGCAGGCCGCCAAGAATTCAGGTCCGGCCCTTGCCGCTGCCGCAGGCTACGCACCCGAAGACATCAAGCACAATTGCGAAATCGCGCGCAAAAACCAGACGACGCTCGACAGCCAGAAGCCAGCGCTCGACGCAGAGGGCTACCCCGTCGATCTGGACGCGGCCAAGAGTCATCAGGCATTGATCGACAAGGCGGCGCAACAGGTCAAGCTGTTCTGCTCCAACTGAAGTCGATCGCATCTGGCGGCGTGAAGCGGCACTAGTCCGCGCATTCGCCGCGGCACAGCTACGCCGGCCGCCGTCCCCGGACAGCCCACGAACAGGTCGGCACTCGCGACCTGCCTCCGCATGCACGCCGCTGCTAGAATCGCCGGTTCCGTGCCAAGTCGATGGAACCCCATGCGCCTCTCCCGCTTTCACCTAGCCACCGTCAAGGAAGTTCCTGCCGACGCGGAAATCGCAAGCCATCGACTGATGCTGCGCGCCGGCATGATCCGCAAGCTGGCCGCCGGGATCTACACCTGGTCGCCGCTCGGTCTGCGCGTCCTGAGCAAGGTCGCGAATGTGGTGCGCGAGGAAATGAACCGCGCCGGCGCCGTCGAAATGCTGATGCCGTCCATCCAGCCGCGCGAGCTGTGGGATGAAACCGGACGCTGGGAAAAATTCGGCGGCCAGTTGCTGAAAATCAAGGACCGCAAGGAAGCGGCCTATTGCTATGGCCCGACGCACGAGGAGGTCATTACCGATTTCGCACGCAACGAGCTCAATAGCTACAAGCAGCTGCCGGTCAATTTCTATCAGATCCAGACCAAGTTTCGCGACGAGATACGCCCGCGTTTCGGCGTGATGCGTGC
>JBDSFA010000112.1:0-7204 GCA_039919785.1 Dokdonella sp.
ACGAGCATGTTGAAGCCATCGTTGCCGCCATGCAGATACACGCAAACCAGCGCGCGGTAATCACCGCCAAGCAATAGATGGCTGGAGGTTGCGGCGGCGTGGGCCAATGAAAGTTTGCCGGCGAAACTGGTGAACATCGCCGAGGAAGCGGTTGCGCAAAGTGCGCGCTGGATGAAATCGCGTCTTTTCATGGGATCACCGCTCAATGACGTATTCGGGAGAGGTCTGAATCAGCCAGATCGCATCCTGGACGCGCTGACGACGATCTTCGATGCCATTGTTGTTCATGCCCTGCACATAGCTGACAAGCGTGTTGAACATTGCGTCGGACATCGTGCGACTCATGAACAGAAGATCGTAACGATCAATCATGCGAACCGGATCATTGGCGAATGGCAGCTCGGTATCGAGATCGATGACAACGTCTTCGGGGGTATACCAGGGGTTTCCAAGCCAGTACCAGAAAGTCTTTGAACCCAGCGCGTTGGAGACACCGGCCACCGACGTGTCGGTGACGATCTGGAATTCCGGCCCAAGCAAGCCAAGCGTGGAAAGTTCACCGGGCGGGCTGTAATCGGGCAGGAAGAAATTGAAAACCGTCGGCGAGCGTAGAGCTGCCTGCCCAAGGTAGATCTCCGAATTCCATTCGCGATAGCGGCTGTCGCTGGAGCTCGCGCGCATCGCCCGCCATAGATGGGTCTGGCGTAGCAGAGGTTCGCGCAACTTCCCGCCATTGCTGGCGAGGCTCGGCAGGTGCCGGGCTTCGGTATCCATCAACACGGCGCGAACGGTCGCACCAAGGTCACCACGCACGCCAAGGCCGTTGTTGGCGAACGTTGCCGCGACGCGGCCAATATAGGCCGGACTTGGATTGCTGGTGACCAGGCGCTTGATCAGGTGACGCGCAATGAACGGGCCGACATTGGGATGATGAAAGATGTTGTCGAGCGCAGCACCGAGGTCACTCGCCGCGGTTCCGCCACCGGGCAGCAGGCCACCCGCAAGACTGACCCCCGGATAGTTGAGCAGTTGCTTGTTTTCTGTTGACGCGTGATAGCTCTCCCACGCCTCCATCGGCAGAAACCATGAGGCATTCCAGCCTGCATTTGGCCATTCAACCGGTCCGGAAGGACAGTATTCCCACTCCCACCACTGGCCACCGCTGGTGCGTGGACAATTGGCCCAGTTCCAGCCAGTGAAGACATGGGCGAATCCGCGGATCGTCTCCTGGTCATAGGTCGGCACCGGCTGTCCACCCGACACTTGCACGCTTCCATCAGCGTTCAATCGAACGAGCCCGACCGAAAACAACTGCATGACTTCGCGAGCGTAGTTTTCGTCGGGCCGAATATTGGTAGCCGCATCGGGTTTTTGATTTTTGAACATCGACAAGTAGTGGCCCATGATCGGGCTCAGGGTCACTTGTTCGAGCAAGCTGCGATAGTTGCCGAAGGCGTTGTCAGTCAGCAGGTCGTAATAGTGGCCCATTGGAATCGGCTGCCCACCGGCATCGCCGCTATCGTCGGAGACAACCAACAACTCGCTCAAGGCGAAAGCCACGCGCAGGCGCAACTGGTCAGACCCGGTGATCGCATGCAGCCACCACGCTTCCTGGCGGGCGCTTTGGTAGACATCAAGGCCCGCCGCCTGCTGGTCTTCCATGTACTGGCGTTCGTGCGAGGCAGGCTGCACGGCCTGCTCAGCCAGCCACGCGTTGTAACCGATTGCGCGCAAACGTGAGATTTCGGGCAGCGTCGGGCCGAAGGTCGATTGAGTCAGGAAACGCGCCGCCTCGGCATCCGAATGCGGACCCTCCGTGTGATCATCGAAACCGCTGTCGAATACGTGATCGCCTGCCCATGCGTGATCCGACAATACGAGTACGGTTGCGACCAGCGCCAATCGACAGAACAGGATTTTCATGCGAGTCCCCGAAATCATGCATTCCCAGCGAGCGACCCTAGCTTCTCTCGACTCATGGCAGTGTGAGCATGGTCACGGGATGTACTTTCCCAACTTCCAATGGACGGCGTGGTTCACAGTTTTGATAGCGCTATGCCTGCCGCAAGCGGGACATGCCTTGAACAATTGCCTTGCCGCGGATTTCCAGGATCGGCATGGCCAGGCCGAAATCCATATTGCCAACGACAATCCTGGCAATCCGTATGTCTACCGGCCGCGCTGCGTGACGATCAGCGAAGGCACCAAAGTCCACTTTGCCGCTGTGCCCGATTTCGGCATGCATCCACTCTATGGCGGAACCGTCAGTGGCGGGCAGGCGACCATCGATCCAGACAGCCCGATCGGCTCATTCGGCAGTGGTGACGAAGGTGAGCGCGTTTTGATCGCGGCGGGAGAATTTCCATTTTTCTGCGACGTCCATTTCGCCTTCGGCATGATGGGGTCGATTCGGGTAATTCCTCAGTTGTTCGCTGACGGGTTCGACTAAGCAGCGCCAAGCGAGCTGTGTCAGAGACGATTTCTGCTAGCGGCTTGGACGTGCGGGAATAGAGGGCTGGTTGATTTGTTCACTCTCGGAAATGAGCGCCTGACGATCTGCGAGGCCGATCATTCGTCCTCTCCCTGGTTGAAGATCGCCGCGATTGTTTTTTGACAACACCAGCACGCGGCCGTCTCCGCCAGCGCCCGATCCTTGCACAGCAGGTCGCGCTCGACCTTTTTGATCCGCTTACGGTCCTGTCGCGTGGCCTATGGGCCCGCGCACGCTTCCTCCAGCACCGGCAGCGCGGCCGTCGCGCTGGCACGCCATTGATCCAGATCAGCCAGGAGCACGTCGTGCTCGCATCACCCACTTCTATCCGCGGCGTCCATCGGTGCCGTTGCAATCACGGCGTCCAGCCGAGCGCCGTCCGTCCATGTGCGTTTTCGCCCCGGCCGCGATTGGGCGTCCTTGTACCAACGCTCCAGCGCTTGCGCTCCGATCCCTGCCTCGTGCGCCAGCACGTGCATCGAAGCGCGCACCGGTGTCAGCATCGGCGCCATCGCTCCGTCCTTGAATGCATGTTCGTATCGCGCCACTTCTTGAGTCCTTTCGCCCTCGGGGTTGACGATCCTATCGGAGCGACAACTGGTCTGACGCGGGGGCACATACATCGTTATGCCGGGGGAGTTTTTATCAGATACAAGGCGTCATTGTCCGGTTCGCTGGCGAAAGTGTGTTAGCCCAATGGACAACGGTAGGGGTGCGTCATGACTGGGATTGGCAGGAACGGTTTTCAAATGGCTTTCATGGTGCTGTGTGCACTCTCTGCGCATTCGGCAGTCGCACAATGGCAACCACAATGGTCAACGCCCTGGCAGCATCCGGAACCCGCTGTCGGCGCGTTGCCAATGCTCGTGAGTGTGGCAATCGATGGTTCCACCTACGCCGCTGCCGGCACCACCCACCATAGCCTGAGCCACCTCGCACTCATGCGCTTCAATGCGGATGGCACCTTCGCGTGGTTACAGGAACACGAAGCTTATGCCTTGGCCGGTATTGCCTTGATGGGCGCGAATCGGGTCGCGATTGCCGGCGATGGCGGCGCAGTCGCTACACCGGTCGATGTGCGCGTCTACGATACCGAAACCGGAACGCTGATTTGGGCTCGTCAAGCCGCAGGCGGTCGTGTGCAGATCGATGAACGCAGCTTCACGCCGCAACTGGCGGTTGATGCGAGCGGCAACATGATGGTTCTGGCGAGCGATGAAGGCGATTACGTGGCGATTCGCTTCGATAGCGACGGCAATCCCTTGCCAACCTGGCGGTTTCAGGTCGACGCGCAGAACAACGTGGCCGCGACCGCCATTGTCGCCATGCCGGACGGTGGAGCGGTCATCACCGGGAGCGTCGGAGATTTAGGAGGCGGCAGCGTGGGAGGAAACGTGACCGTGCGTCTCGATGCAAACGGCAAGCCGGTCTTTACTGATATCCAGATGTCCCCTGTGTTATTCGGTGTGTTTACGTTCGGCGTTGCTCATCTCGGCCTCGACAACGAGGGAAACATCATCGTGGCGGCTGCGCGTGAGAATGGCGTTACGACGGCACAAGTGTGGAAAATATCGTCGATAGGTGCCCGATTGTGGACGACCTTTCTGCCTGACCCTCCTCCCCGTGTGGGAACACTCATCAACGGGTTTGCGCTCAGCGCCAACGGCAATCCGCTCATCGCCTTGGGGACCGGGGGCGGCGGGGGCCTTCATCTTGTGCGACTTGATGGCGCGACGGGTGCCGTCCTGTCGGACACCAAAGCACCCATCGATGGCGTCGCGCAGACCGTTGCGGTTGCAAAAAATGGTCGCATTCTGCTGGGTGGTTATGGCTCCAATTTTGACGGCCACGGGTACGGCCTGATGGCCGAATTCACGGAGGATGGTCAACCTTGCCGAGTGGCCGAGAACAACGGTTTCTTGGGTTCAATAAAGGCCACGGCCGACGCTGATGGATGGCGCGTACTCAGCTCGACTGAAATCGTGCAAGGGATCAGCACCGCCGCAACCATCAGTCAATTCGATTCCGATGGCGCGTGCACACTGACCGACAGCGTGTTTGTTGATGGTTTTGAACCAGAGGCGCCGTGAACGAACAAAATCAAAACAGGGGTCAGGTTCCGAGGTTTCCTCACGTTTTCACGCAGGCAGAATCAGCTGATCGAGCAATGCTTGCGAAGTACGATGCAGGCGGTTGATGAGTTCGGTCGGCCGTCCAAAAAACTGGAAAAACTGGGGAAAAACTGGGGAAAAACTGGGGAAAAACTGGGGTCAGGTTGCACTTTCCTATCGCTCAAGCCATCAGCCGCTTCATCCCCTGCTCTTTCGCAGAAGCCCTCGAACTCTCATGCGCGGCGTCAGCATGGCGCATCACACCCGTCGCCGGATCGTTCCACAGCACGCGGGCCAACCGCTTGTTCGCATCCACCGACTCAACTGAGAAAAGCTGTCAGGGACAATTTCCTAGACTCTTTCTCTGCTAGGCCGCGCGAATCAATTGTTCCTGACCCGAATGGCACTTACTTAAGCCGCGTCATCCCCGCGAAGGCGGGAATCCAGTGCCTCACGTGAACCGAAAACGCCCGAAGACACTGGATTCCCGCTTTCCCGGGAATGACAAAAAGTGGGGATTCGCGCTTAAGTCAGTGCCATTCGTCCCTGACACCATTCTTTGCCGACGTGTTTGTCAGCGCTTCACGCCACATCTCACGATGCAACCACGCATGATGCAACCACGCATGATTCGGGGACAGCATGGTTTGTTACTCCAATGTTCGCTGGGACGTGCACTCCCTACGCGCTGCCCGTTTCGTCGGCGCACCTCAGTCAAATCCATCGACGAAAATAATATCGGGTTTCACGCCGGGACCAAGCACGGCTCGAAACGCACCGCGCCCGTGAGTGAACGCGAAGAGACTGCGAGTCTGTGCATCGCCGGTCATGGCCAACCATTCCGTGGATACGTTCGGGAACCCGGTGATTTCCACTGACCAGGACACGCCGCCGTCCGTGCTGGTGAATACGCCGATGTCGGTGCCGACGAACAATCGGTTCGGATCGCCGACGTCCACGACAACGCTCAATGCCGGCACGTCGGGAAGACCGGTCGCGCCGCTGCCGGTGATGTTGGACCAGCTCGTGCCGCCATCGATACTCTTCAATACATGCGGACGGCCAAACGTTGAAATGCTGGCATACACGGTGTTGTTGTCATCGGGAGCAAAGGCGAGTGAGGAAATGTAGCCGCCGGCGTTGACCAGGCTCTCGGTCCACGCACTGGCGCTGGTATCTGTCGTGGCCGTGTTGCTGCGATAGACGCGACCCGATTCGCTTCCCATCAAGACGCGGTTGGAATTTCCCGGCGCGACGGCGATGGCCGACACGCGTGGGTGGGCGAACGCCGTCGATGCGCCCACCCAGTTGGTGGCCGCGTTGGTCGTGCGGTATGCATGCGCACCGCCAAACCACAGGATCTGATGGTTGTTGGGATCCAGCGCGAACGGCGGAATGAACACGGCTGATTCGCCGCCCGGAATACCGCTTTGCGCGCTGCTGAAATTGGTGCCGCCGTTGATGCTCTTCTGGATAGTCACGCCGTTGCAGCTGGCGTAGAGAACATTGGTATCGACGGGATCGATCGCGCTATAGCCGCCGTCGCCGCAGGTCAGATAAGTCCATGCGTTGGGGCCGCTTGCGTCGCTGCCGCGTCGGGTCGCGTTGTCTTGCGCGCCACCGATGTAGCGCGTGCCGTCGGGATACGGAACGCCGTGATAGAACTGCGTCGCCGCGAATCCGTGATTAAGGTTGGTGCCAAGGACTTGCGGCGCCGTGCAGTTCGATCCGGGAGCCGGCGGCAGCAATCCAGTCGCCGCGCGCGAATTGTCGAAGCGGAAAATGCCGCCGTCCTGGCCCTCGTACAGGATCTGATTGGTCGTCCCGTTGAAGCCTGGATCGTAAACGAACACGTGATGATCCGGATGGACTGAGGGACCGCGACCCCAGTTGAATCCGCCATCGTCCGAGCGGTAATTGTAGATACCACCGACCCAGACGATATCCGGATTGAGCGGGTCGACCGCGATGGTGTTGTCGTACCAGCCTTGGCCATACGTGCCAAGAAAAGTCTGGCAGCTGTAGTAGCCGCTCAAGATCAGCGTCTTGCCCCAAATGGGATCGGTATTGCGCACCGTCGGTGCCCAGGTCTGACCGCTGTCGTCGGATCGAAAGATCGCGTGCAACTGGTCCTTGTAATCGCCGATGCCATCGCCGGTGCGGTCGGGTCCGGCGACAGAACTGGCGGCGAGTGCATAGGCGCGCGTGCCGCGCATCGCCAGACTGGTGCGACCCATCCCGGTTTCGCCGTTGAGGACCGGCGTCCAGGTCGTTGCATCCGTGCTGCGATAAATCGTTGCGGGGCTGGGGCTGTTGCAAGACGCCAGCCAGGATTCGACGCCCGCGGTAACCGACGAGGCGACGTAGAAACAATTGCTCGCGACTTGTGTGCGGGTGAACGTGGTGCCGCCATCCGGACTCGTCCATACGCCGCTCGAGTTGGCCGTCACCACTTTCTGCGCATTCAACGCGGACAGGTGGATGTCGTTGACGTAGTTCCAGTTCGACGTCGTGGTGCTGGCAAGACGCGTCCAGCTGGTGCCGCCGTTGATCGTCTTGAAAATGCCGGCGCCGCGGATCGAGTCGATGCTGCCGTCGCCTT
>JBDSFA010000051.1:0-6950 GCA_039919785.1 Dokdonella sp.
GGCACTGTGTTTGCCAGGGTCACTGTGAATCGTGGCCCGATGCGGTCGATCTAACGATTCGCTCCATCGCCTCTACATCGCTTTCTCCTTGCAACTCAGTCTCGACCCGGGGGTCCTTGGTCGCGTAATTTCCTTTTTGAGTGTCAGGAGTTAGTCATGGCAAATCGCCAGAACGGTACCGTCAAGTGGTTCAACGATGCGAAGGGTTTCGGCTTCATCACGCCGGAGAGCGGCCCCGACCTTTTCGTGCATTTTCGCTCCATCCAGGGCGCGGGTTTCAAGAGCCTCGCTGAAGGCCAGCGCGTCAGCTTCATCGCTGTGCAGGGCCAGAAAGGCATGCAGGCCGACGAAGTCCAGGTCGCGTAAGCCACCTGCTTCGTAGCAACACCGAAACCCCGGGCCGCAACGCCCGGGGTTTTTTTGTGTACATTCACCCTGCGCACCTCTGCGCGCATGGCGACACCAACGGAGACCTCGATGGCAGCAAAACCCAACTACAACTTCGACAAACGTCAGCGCGATATCGCGAAGAAGAAGAAGCAGGACGAAAAGCGCCAGAAGAAGCAGTCGAAAAAGAACGCAGACGGCACCGACGCGCCTGATTCGGCCGATACCTCGACCGAAACAAACGACGCCGCCCCCCAGGGCTGAGCGCTCAGCGCAGGTCCGCGATGATCGCGCGCGCCGCGTTGTGCCCCGGCGCGCCGGTGACGCCGCCGCCCGGGTGCGTGCCGGCGCCGCAAAGATAGAGTCCCGGCAGCGCGCCGCGATAGTTCGCCTGGCCGAGCATCGGGCGCGCACTGAACAGCTGGTTGAGGCTGAGCGCACCGTGGAAAATGTCGCCACCGAGCAGACCGAAATCGCGCTCGAGATCGAGCGGACTCTTGATCTGCCGTCCGAGCACTGATGCCTTGAAGCCGGGTGCGCAGGCGTCGACGGTCGCGATCATCAGATCGGCGACTTCGTCCCGATGATCGTCCCATGATCGGCCGTCGGACAACACGGGCGCAACGTGCTGGCAGAACAAGCTCGCGACGTGCTGGCCTTTCGGTGCCAATGAGTCATCGAGCGTCGACGGAATCAGGATCTCGACAATCGGTTCCTTCGACCAGCCCTGCGCACGCGCATCCAGATAGGCGCGATCCATGTAATCCAGGCTCGGCGCGATGATGATGCCCGCGGTCAGGTGATCGCCCGGTTGCGGCAACGCGCGGAAGCGCGGCAGTTCGCTCAGCGCGACATTCATGCGGAAGGTGCCCGAGCCGCAGCGCCAGTTCGCCATGCGTTCGCGCGTCGGCGTCGGTACGACTGCTGGATCGAGCAGGCGTTCGTACAGCAACTTGGGATTCACATTGGCGACGACCGTGCGCGCGCGCAGCGTTTCGCCCTTGTCGGTTATGACGCCGACTGCACGGCCCTTCTCGATGATGACTTCGCGCACGCCCGTGCCGACACGAATGTCCACGCCGGCAGCAACCGCTGACTTCGCCATCGCCTGCGTGATCGCGCCCATGCCGCCAATCGCGTGACCCCAGGCACCCTTGACTCCGTTCACTTCACCGAACACGTGGTGCAGCAGTACATAGGCACTGCCGGGCGTATAGGGACTCGCGTAGTTGCCGACGATGCCGTCGAAGCCGAGCACCGCCTTGATCGGCTCACTCTCGAAGAAACGATCGAGATATTCGGCCGCCGAAACCGCGAACAGGTCGAGCAGATCGGTGCGCAGTGTGGCATCGAGTGCGTTGACGCGACGACCCAGCTTGCCCGCGCGCAGGAGTTCCGGGAGCGCCTTCAGCCAGCCGCCTTCAGTGACGTTCGGCGGTGGTTCCAGCGCTATTGCGCGCAACACATCGGCGATCGCATCGAGACGGCGCTCATATTCCGGCAGTCGGTCGGCATCTCGGCGCGAGAACTTTGCGACTTCCGCGTGCGTGCGGCTTGCACCCGTCACGAGGTAGCGGTCGTCAGGCAACGGCAGGAAATTGTTGAGCTTGCGCTGGACGATGCGCAAGCCATGCGCCGCGAGATCGAGATCGGCGATCACCTTCGGCTGCAGCAGGGACACGGTGTAGGCGGCAACCGAATTTCGGAAGCCGGGATGGAATTCCTCGGTCACCGCGGCACCGCCAACGACGTCGCGCTTTTCCAGCACCGTCACCTTCAGCCCGGCCTTGGCCAGATAGGCCGCGCAGACCAGGCCGTTGTGGCCGCCGCCGATCAGGATTGCGTCGCGCATGTCGTTTTTCATCGGGCGATTATCGCGGCGGCGTGCCGCTCACGCCATGCCTGGCAACGTATTCGCCTTCAATACGCTACGCCCGGCCAGCGGTGCAACGACCACACCGACGACGCACAGCGCCGCGACGTAGTAGGCCGGCGCCAGCGGCTCGCGCTGCACCGCGAGAATGACGAGTTGCGGCGTGAGGCCGCCGAACACCGCATAGGCGACGTTGTAGGCAAACGAAATTCCTGAATAGCGCACTGCGGGCGGAAACATCTGGACCAGCAGAACCGGGATCACACCGACCGTGCCCACGCAAAAACCGGCCAGCGCGTACAGCGCGTACAGGTGATCCGGAGAGCGTGCCAGACTGGAGTACAGCGCAAGCGTCGACACCAGCACCGCGACGCAGCCGATCATCAGCGCGCGCACCGCGCCGATGCGATCGGCCAGCAGGCCAAACGCGATGCAGCCGATCGTCAACGCGAATGTCGCCACGCTGTTGGCGGACAGAGCAATGGCTGCCGGGATCGCGAACAGCTTCTGGATCAGCTGTGGCGTGAGCAGGATCACGACGACGATCGCGGCGGTCAGAAGCCACGTGAGCAACATCGACAGAACGACCGCGCGCCGATGATCCGTCAGCACCGTTTTCAATGGCAGACCTTGCGCCAGCGCACGGCGCCGACGCAATTCCTCGAACACCGGCGTCTCGGCGAGCATGCGGCGCAGGAACACCGCGCATACGCCGAACGCGCCGCCGAGCAGGAAGGGAATGCGCCAACCGAATGTGAGCACCTGGTCCGCAGCGAGGCCGCGATTGATCGCGGTCGCGATCAAGGAGCCGAGCAGGATGCCCGCGGTCAGCCCCGCCGTCAGCGTGCCGCAGGCGAAACCGATGCGTGTTGTCGGCACGTGCTCGGCAACAAAAGTCCATGCGCCCGGCACTTCGCCACCCACGGCAGCGCCTTGCAGGATGCGCAGCAGCAGCAGTGCGAGCGGCGCGGCATAACCGATCGTCGCGTAAGTCGGCATCATTCCGATAGCCAGCGTCGGCAAGGCCATCAACAACACGCTCAGCATGAACATGCGCTTGCGCCCTTCACGATCGCCGAAATGCGCCATCAGGATGCCGCCGAGCGGGCGCGCAAAGTAACCTGCCGCAAACAGCCCGAAGGTCTGCAGCTGGCGCAGCCAGTCGGCCGTGTCCGGCGGGAAGAACAGCTGGCCGATCGCATTCGCAAAAAACACGAAGATGATGAAGTCGTAAAACTCGAGCGCGCCGCCGAGCGCGGCGAGCGCGAGCGTGCGGACTTCCTTGCGGTTCAACGCATCCACGGCGGGATGCGGCAAGCTGGCCGCCGTCGTGTCAGTGCTCATTGCCTCAGAGCTTCTTTGCGAGGTCCTTGCCAATGGACTCAGGCGTATCGGTCGGCGCGTAGCGCTTCACCACGGCACCGTCCTTGTCGACGAGGAACTTGGTGAAGTTCCACTTGATCGCTTCGCTGCCGAGCAGGCCCTTGGCCTCGTGCTTGAGGTGCTGGTACAGCGGGTGGGTGTTCGCGCCGTTGACTTCGACCTTGGAGAACATCGGGAATTTGACGTCGTAGGTCAGCGCGCAGAAGTTCTTGATCTGCGCTTCGTCACCGGGTTCCTGATGACCGAACTGGTCGCACGGAAACCCAAGCACGACCAAGCCCTGTCCCTGGAATTTTTCGTACAGCGCCTCCAGCCCGGCGTATTGCGACGTGAAGCCACATTTGGACGCGACATTGACAATCAGCATTGTCTTGCCGCGATAGGTGTCGAGCTTCTGCTGCGCTCCATCGATGGTCTTTGCACTGAAGTCGTAGACGCTGGCCATGACGTTCTCCGTAGCTGGAAAGACGCCTACGTTAATCCGAGTGCGACGCAGTGGGAAGCGGCGACTGGCTGGCGCGCGATTAGGGAGCAACGCGCCTAGTCCGCAAGCCTTCAGGTGACCTTCTGCAACAACATGGCACTGCTGCCGGGTGCCCCCGACAACAAGTAATGGTCGACCAGCAGGAACGCAAACAGCGCCATCAGATAGATGATCGAATAGTTGAACACCCGCATCGCGAAAAATTCGTTCGGCGGATTGAGCAGGCGGATCGCGTAGTAGAGGAAGCCGGCGCCGAGCACGAGCGCGCCGCCGAGATAGAACAGGCCACTCATGCCGGTCAGGTACGGCAGCACCGTGATCACGATCAGCAGCACGGTGTAGAACAGCACGTGCCAGCGCGTATACACGACGCCGTGCGTCACCGGCAACATCGGCACCTGCGCGCGCGAATAGTCTTCGCGACGGAAAATCGCGAGTGCCCAGAAATGCGGCGGGGTCCAGATGAAGATGATCAGGAACAGCAGCAGCGCATACGGATGGACGTGGCCGGTTACCGCAACCCATCCGAGCACGGGCGGCGCCGCGCCGGCAGCACCGCCGATCACAATGTTCTGTGGTGTCGCGCGCTTCAGATATGCGGTGTAGATGACGGCATAGCCGATCAACGAGGCAAACGTCAGCGCGGCCGTCAACGCATTCACCAGCCCGATCAGGACCGCCATCGACAGCGCGCCGAGAGTCAGCGCGAACACGAGCACCTGCACGGGTGTCAGCGTGCCGGTCGCGAGCGGACGTTGCGATGTCCGCGCCATGAGCTTGTCGATGCGCTGGTCGATCAGGTGATTGAGTGCGGCGGCAGACGCAGCAGCGAGCCAGATGCCGATGAAACCGGCAACCGATTGGCGCAATGGCGGCAGACCAGGCACGGCGAGGAACATGCCGATGATCGCGGTGAACACGATCAGCGCGACGACGCGCGGCTTGGTCAGTTCGACGTACTGACTGAAGAGGGAGCGGCTTTTCACAGGCTCACACTATGCCAGTACGCGGGCGCGAGAACAGTGCGGTCGCTTCGGGCAAGCGGGCTTGCGTGCGCACGAGCAGCGCGACGAGGCAGAGCAGCAACAACGCAGCGCCACCGTTGTGCGCGGTCGCGATCGGCAACGGCAACAGCAGTTTCACGTTCGCAATTCCGAGTGCGACCTGGCAACAGAGCAGCAGCGCGAGCAGCGCGCCGATTCCGCGCAGGCCGCGGCGCCAGGCGAGCACCGCCGTTGCCATGACATGGCCAAACACGACGAGCGCGCCAATGCGGTGCGTCACTTGAATGGCCGCGCGTGCGGCCCCGTCAAGCACGCCGCCCTCATAGTTCACGCCAATGCCGCGCCAGAGGACGAAACCTTCGTGAAAGTCGGTTGTTGGCCCCCACGAACCAGCGCAGCGCGGGAAGTCCATGCCGCAGGCGAGCGCTGCGTAGTTCGCGCTGGTCCAGCCGCCGAGGGCGATCTGCAATCCGAGCAGCACCAGCGCGACCACGACCATCGGCCGCAGGCGCGATTGCTCGGGTGTCGGTGTTTGCGTATTGCTCAGCCGCAGCGCGACGTAGCCAAGTAGCGAAAACGTCAGCAATCCACCCAGCAGGTGCGCCATCACGACGATCGGCTTGAGCAGGAGGGTGACCGTCCACATGCCGAGCATTGCCTGCAGGATCACCACCGAGAATGCGACCACGGCGACGCGCCACGGCGCACTGCGATCAAGACGCGGCGCAGCGAATAGCGGCAACGCGATCGCAACAGAGGAAAGCAGCGCCGAGGCACCGTACGCGCCCTTGAAGTAGGCGAATACGCCGAGCGCCGCCGCCAGCGCTGCGACCAGCAACGCGGCAAGCAATGCGCGGCGACGCCACGCCGCAACCAGAGCGAGTGCGAACACAAGCACCCCGAGCGTGCCCGCGAGCATGCGGTGTACCTGTTCGCGCCAGGCCTTGTGCGTCTCGAACGGACGCTCCGGAAAAGCGGCATTCGCTCGCGCGATGTCCTGCTCATGTCCGGGCCAGGTCGCCTGGCCGTAGCAGGTTGGCCAATCGGGACACGACAGACCTGCATTCGACAGGCGCACGAACGCGCCGAACACGATAACCAGGAACGCAAACGCCGTGGCGAACGCAGCGATGCGCGCGGGCGTGAACAGAGCGCGCATCGTCATCAACTCTTGATCACCCGTTCCAGATCCTTGCGCAGCTTGTTGGCGTCGTAC
Source organism: Dokdonella sp. (assembly GCA_039919785.1). Lineage (GTDB taxonomy): Bacteria > Pseudomonadota > Gammaproteobacteria > Xanthomonadales > Rhodanobacteraceae > Dokdonella_A. Next base: position 6,348 of record JBDSFA010000051.1, read on the forward strand.
CCCAGCGGATATCGCAGCACGAGGAAACCATGCGGATCGGCAAATGCGACGGCGACCGAATCCGCCGCGGCTGGCCGCAGGTTCGCAAGCTTGCCATCGACATCGCGCGCGGTCGCAACCGGCTTGAGATCCGCCAACGTCGGCGCGGGAATGCTGTCATCGAGCACGACAATGCGCACACGGAACGTATTCTGGTTCAGCGTCAATCGCGCGCGACGCAATTCGTCAATGCGCGCGAGGCATTGTTTCGTGCAATCGGGACCGGTGATCGCGAAAATCGTCCACGACCAGTCTTCGTTCTTCCACGCGAGCGGCGTGCCGTCGGCAAGCAGGAAACGCGCGGCAGTCAGGTCCTGAGGTGGTTCGATCAATTCGCCGTAATTGCGCGTGCCGGCGGGGCGCCAGCCCAGAGTATTGAGCACGTAGGCGGTCACCAGCGGCGCTGCAAACAGGGCCAGGATCAGGATCATGCCGATGCGGTTGCGCATGCGCGGGGTCATTGCGATTCCTCTTGCTTGCGCCAATGCAGGATCACGAACGTCGCAGCGCAGACGACGGCGAACAGGAACCAGGTGAATGCGTAGGCGAGATGACGTTCGGGGG
>JBDSFA010000277.1:0-17487 GCA_039919785.1 Dokdonella sp.
TGGCGCATGCGATCACACGCACTGGCGCTCGGACTGTCGGTTGCCGCGTATGTGCTGGCACGTCGCCTCGCCAGCGATCGTCGATTCGCCTTCTGCATCTGGAAAATCGAGGTGCTGGGAAGCTGCAGCAGCGCCATGCTGCTCGCGGTTGTCGCCGCGTGGATGGCGTTTCAGTCGGTCGAGCGATTGTTCGCTCCTGGTGCCATCCACTACAACGCTGCGGCAGTCACGGCGCATTCTGCTGGATGCGGAGATGGACCATCCCGTAGTCGAGGAGGTTCGTGAAGTTGTCGCGACTGACTATCCAGCGGCTGCGATCAGCGATGTGCACGTATGGCGCGTTGGCAAAAGGTCTTGCTCCTGCATTCTCGCCCTCGTAAGTCTCGTATCCATCGCCGCCGATACGGTCCGTCGAAGCCTCTCCGTCCATGAGGAACTCGTGCACGTCAGCGTGGACGTGACACAGTCCGGATCATAAAGTTTCCAGACAAGAGTTTCTGGCAATCGTCACTGGGGGCAACGACGAATGCCCGAATGAGATAGGCAATGAACGCGCAGACCCACTCTTCGCGCGTTGGTGGAAGTGTCTGTCAAGCCAGCCTTCCCCAACCTGCGCTTATCAACTCAGTTCGCCAACGGCTCGGTCAGCACGGGACGGCGCACGCTCAAGGCGATGCCTGTCGCCGCAACGATGATCGTCGCGATGGCCAGCCACTGCAGCAGGCTGAGCTGTTCCCCGAGCAACGCCACACCAGCCAATGCTGCAACGGCCGGCTCCAGGCTCAACAAGGTGCTGAAAGTGCGCGCGGGCAAGCGGGTCATCGCGAGCATTTCCAGCGAATACGGCAGCGCCGAACTGAGCAACGCGACGCCCAGCGCATACGGCAAGAGATCCAGCGACAGCAGCGCGCTGCCGGCAGTCGCAACGCCGAACGGGATCGCCAGCAACGCACCGACCGACGTACCCAACGTCACTGCATCACCACCCCACGCCGCTCCCGCCTTCTTCCCCAGCACGATGTACAACGCCCAGCCCGCGCCGGCCGCCAGCGCGTATATCACGCCGATCGGATCGAGCGTCTGCACCTGCCCGCGCAACGGCAGCAATAGCACGAGTCCGCCCACGACCAACGCAATCCAGACGAAGTCAATCAACCGGCGCGAGCCGGACAGCGCGAGCGCCAGCGGCCCGGTGAATTCCAGCGCAACCGCGATGCCCAGCGGAATCGTGCGCAGCGACAGGTAAAACACCATGTTCATCGCACCCATCGCGAGGCCATAACCACAGACTACGCGCCAGTCTCGTCCCCCGCCCCATCGCCGCCATGGGCGTCGCCACAGCAGCAGGATCAGAGCGCTGAAGCCAAGCCGATAGGCCGTGGCCCCGAGCGCGCCCACCTGCGGAAACAAGTGCTTGGCCAACGACGCACCGCATTGATACGAGATCATGCTGAGCAACAGCATGCCGACCGCAAACGCGACCGGACCAGCAGTGGAGCGTGACGACATGAAAGGAACTCTCTGGGTCTGGAGACCAGGGCGCTGGTCAATCGCGAAGTTCAGCAAGCATGGTGCCACGATGCTATCTACTTCCTCCATACGGCGTTGCGCGCCATATTTTCCAGGTGTCGATTTGTGCGACCGTCATTCGTCGAAGAGAGTGAGGGGCGCTTTCACCACCCCAATCAGGAGAACCCACATGGTCAGCAAGAACACGATTTGCCTTTGGTACAACGGCACCGCACTGGACGCTGCGACGTTCTACGCCAAGACGTTCCCGGATAGCACGGTGGGCGCGGTCCATCACGCGCCGGGAGACTATCCGGCTGGCAAGAAGGGCGACGTCCTCACGGTCGAGTTCACGGTCATGGGAATCCCTTGCCTGGGCCTGAACGGCGGGCCTGGATTCGAGCACGACGAGGCGTTCTCGTTTCAGGTAGCCACCGACGACCAAGCCGAAACAGACCGCCTGTGGAATGCGATCATCGACAACGGAGGCAAGGCCAGCGAATGCGGCTGGTGCAAGGATCGATGGGGTCTGTCGTGGCAGATCACTCCACGCGCCCTGATCGCCGCAATCACCGATCTCGATCCCAAAGTCGCCAAGCGCGCATTCGATGCGATGATGGAGATGTCGAAGATCGACATCGCCGCCATCGAAGCGGCGCGGCGCGGCTGACGATCGCAACGGTCAGCCACCGCAACAAGGGCAAGGGTCGGGGCGACACTTCGAAAAGTACACTCCGACGCCTGCTTTGGTTTTCGCAAGCCATCACGTGGCGCGATTGGCGTCATGCATTGAGTTGAAGCATTCCAATGATACCTACCATCACCGCCTTTGAATCATCGCCCGATCGCGGCAAGGGACTCGCGCGTGACATGCGTGTGCGCTGGGCGCTGGAGGAAGTGGGCCAGCCTTACGAGGTACGTCTGGTTTCGTTCCGTGCGATGAAGGAACCTGCGCATCGAGCGCTTCATCCGTTCGGTCAGATTCCTACCTATGAAGAAGGTGATCTCGTGTTGTTCGAGTCGGGCGCCATCGTATTCCACATCGCGGAGCGCCATGTGGGCCTGCTGCCGAACGATGCGAATGCACGGGCGCGCGCGATTGCGTGGATGTTTGCCGCGCTCAACACGGTGGAGCCGCCCATCCTTGATCTGCAAACGGCCAAATTCATGGAGGGCGACAAGCCCTGGTCAGAGCAGCGCATGCCGCTTGTGAAGGATCGAATCCGTGACCGGTTGACCGACCTGTCCACTCGCCTGGGTGATGCAGACTGGCTCGATGACGCGTTCTGCGCGGGCGACCTCATGATGGTAGGGGTGCTGCTCAGGCTGAAATCATCGGGCATGCTGGACGAGTATCCAAACCTCACCGCCTATGTCGCACGCGGCGAAGCGCGGCCCGCCTTCAAGCGCGCTTTCGCCGCGCAACTAGCGGTGTTCAATCGCAAGCCTGCGACCACCGGTTAGCGCACATTGGCATCGCGCGGCCGGCCCAATGCCGCCGCCCAGTAGCGGGCCGCTACCATCAAGATCTGACGTGTTGCACGTCAATCAGCAGCGCACAAAGTCGTGAATGATGCATGACGCCTTCCTTGTCGAGATTGCTGCAAGCCCTGCGTCAAACGATGGGTCCGACTTGATTTGCAAGTCTGACCAGTCCAAGGCTGAAACCGTCGCCCATGCTGGACGAGCATCCCAACCGCGACCGTCGCACGCGGCGACGCGTGGCCTGCCTTCGAGCTCGGTTTCGACGCGCACTTGGCTTGCCGATGTCGACGCGGTGATTTTACGTCTGCGCTTTCAGAATTTTCTCGATGTCCTCGAGGGGCGAATTGGTCAACGTCTTTGCCAACTCGCCGCAAATCCGCTTGTTCGTCTCGGCATGGAGTTGCGGGCGGATTTCGCCGAGGGTTTTCGGATCGGCGACCAGGAACAGATGTTCAATTTCCTGCTTCAATGCGGCAGCGTTCAGACGGCCCGCCAAGTGCTTGGCGAACGTGGCTTCATCGGTCTGTTCCGGGCTTGACTCGGGCGGGCGCTCACCGGACGGCCCCTGGCCTTGTTCATCGACCATGTCGGGCTTGAGCAGATCATCCTGCTTCAGTTGCAGTGCGTCTTGTTTGCCCACGTTGTGAAACATACGAGCGTGGGTGCCATCGGCAACCACGATCCAGGCGCCGCTTGGAATCTTATGCATTGGTCTCTCCTTGAATCCATCGGGACGCACAAAGGTGCTGCGCCAACTCTCCACCCCTGACGAATGCGACAGGGTGCAAGGACCATTTTCCACGACTGCGTGTGAACGGGAGGTCATTGTTCGGCGGAACCGCGTTCGAGCACGACGAAGCGTTCTCATTCCAAATGGTCACCGATGTTGAGGACAAAACCGATCGCCCGTGAAACGCGATCATCGACAAGCGCGGCAAGGACGGCGAATGCGGATGGCGCAAGAACCGATGGGTCTTTCGTGACAGACCACCCACGCCCCATGATTGCCACGAGATCACCGACCCCGAACCAGAAGCCGCCAATCGCGCGATTGACGCGAGGATGGAGATGACGAGGATCGACATTGCGGCCTTCGAAGCGGCGCTGCGCGGTCGACGATCGCAACTAAAAAGGTGTCACGAACAATTCCTGTCGCGCAACCGTCGGGCGTTATCCCTGACACCATTTCGCACTGAAACCATTTCGCACTTCACGAGGCATCCATCCCATGGATTGGGCCAGCCCGCCGAGCTTCATCCAGCGACTCAGGTGAGCGACACGCTCCACGGAGGATGCGGTGAGCTATGCGAACCGCATCGTTCGCGCGTCGGGTGATCGCGCGACCGTCCGTGATCGATGCGGCACACCTGCGGCTTAGCGCATCCTACGCACCTGCAGGTCTTGGCACGGTCATCTCGCGCGAAACTGCCCGCACGCCCAGCCAGCCCTTCATCGTGGCAATCACGAGTGGAACCGCACCGAAGATGATGAATACCAGATCGCCGGGCATGCGCATCCACTCGATCAGGTGCGAGCGCGGCATGGACATGTAGTCGATGCTGCGCGCATGCCAGTAGCCGTGCTGGACCACATCCCACACCTGCAGCACGCCGCTCGGGAACAGACTGAAAACAACCATCATTGCCAGACCGATATTGGTGCCCCAGAACGCCACCTTGACGTACTTCTCGATACCCGGCCAGGTTTTGTCATCGGCCGTTTGACGCAGCACGAATACCATCAGCGCGATCGCCAGCATGCCGAATACACCCATCATCGCGGCGTGGCCGTGGTTGGGCGTCAATTGTGTACCGACTTCGTAATAGCTCACGATCGGCAGATTGATCATGAAGCCGAACATGCCCGCGCCGACGAAGTTCCAGAAGCCAACCGCCATGAGGAAGTAGAACGTCAACTTGTGTGGAACCGGCATTGGCTTTCCTGCCTCTTCCCGCTCGCGCCGTGTAGTGCGCACGAAATCCCAGGCATCCAGAGTCAGTAATGTCAGCGGCACCACTTCCAGTACCGAGAACAGCGCCGACAGCGCCATGTTGAAGCCGGTCTGTCCGCTGAAATACCAGTGATGGCCAGTACCGATCAAGCCGCCAAGGAAATACAGGATTGCATCGAGGTAGATCACCCGCAGCGCCGTGTTGCGCCGGGTGAGTCCGAGTTGGTAAAGCGCCAGCGCGACCACGGTGGTGGCGAAGAATTCAAAGAAACCCTCGACCCACAAATGGATGATCCAGAAACGCCAGGTATCGACGACCGTGAAATTGGTCTTGGCGCCGAAGAGCAACGCCGGAAGGTAGAACACCGGGATCGCCAGCGCGGCCACGAAGAACATCCGCACGATCGGGCGCGCTTCAACGTTGTCGACCTTGGAAGGACGCGCGACCCACCACAAAAGCGCGAACCACACCAGCAGTCCGATGGCCAACAGGTATTGCCAGATGCGACCGAGCTCCAGATATTCCCAACCCTGATTGCCAAGCCAGAACCACCAGTCGCCAAGCAGTTGCGATATGCCGGCCCACTCACCCAGCAGGCTGCCGCCAATCACCGCGACGAAGGCTCCGAACAGAAGGTGCGTCCACATCGCGAGACCACGCGGCTCCTCACTGCGCAACGAGCGCCCGAGAAACAATGCAGCGGCAACGTAGGAGGTCGCAATCCACATGATCGCGCTCTGCAGATGCCAGGTGCGCATCAAGTTGCTTGGGAAGATGTTCTCGAGTGCAAACCCGTAAAACGTGCCGGGATCGGCGCGGTAGTGCGCTGTTGCGCCACCAACCAGCGTCTGGAACAAAAACACCAGAGCGACGAGCACGTAGAACTTGACCAGCGCGCGCTGCCCGGCACTTGAGTCACCCGGCCGGATACGCGGCTGGATCGTGTGTCCGTGACTGAGCCAACCCAGATACTCGAATTTTCCGAATGCCAGCAGCACCGCGGCAATGCCCGCCAGCAATACCAGCAGGCTCAACGCGCTCCACAGCAACGCGCCGGGAATGGCGGTATTGCCGACACTTGGATCGAACGGAAAGTTGTTGGTATATGAAAAGTCTTCGCCCGGCCGGTTGGTCACCGACACCCATGCTGCCCACGTGACGAACGCGCTGAACTGGCGCAGCTCGGTCGGGTCGGTGATCAGGTCCGGCTTCAGTCCCCCGTTGCGGGTGGGATGCTTGAAGTAGTCAGTCCAGTCGACGATTTGCTGTTGCCAGGCTAGTGTTTCGGCCGGGGTCAGCGTGAGTGCGCCACTGGCCGGATCGTAGCGGTTGGTTTTCAGCACCACCGCGACTTCGGCTTGCAGTGCCGCGCGCTGTCCCGCATCGAGTTCCGACAGCGCCTTGCCAAATCGCTGCGGTGCCAGTGACGCAGCAGCGACTTCGCCCATGCGGTGCAGGGCTGCGGCAGAAAAATCCGGGCCAAGATAGGCACCGTGGCCCCAGATACTGCCGTTGTCCATCAATCCGTACTTGAGGAACACGGCCTGACCGTTGCCGATGTCCTCGCCGGTGAACAATGTGGTGCCCTGGGTATCGACAACCTTGGCCGGTATCGGCGGCGCGTTGCTATACGCCAGAACAGTTATCGCGATCAGGACTGCGAACCCGACCACCATGACGATCCCGATACTGCGCAGCCACCATGGCGACAACGGACCGTCGTCTGCAGGATTGGCGATGGCGTTGCTCGCGGGCACGGCGGGTGTGCTGGTCATGCTTGTTTCCTCACTATGGGTGCGACTCCGACAGGCCCGAGCATGGCGCATTCGCTGACTGCGCACCGTGAGCTCGACTGAGCCGGGAGAAGAGGGTCCTCGAAAAAGAGGCCGAGAACAATTTCGTTCCGCAAGGAACGCTTCTCTGGCCGCGTATTTTTGAGTTCGATCAAATGTACCTTACTCCTGTTTTGGTTTTTGCAGTCAATCAACTGACGCGCGACGACATCATGCAATGGCCTGCCGTCGTCCAATGTCACCCACCATCACCCGTCGTTCTCCAAATCGCAGCGGCTTGACGACTCAAAATACGATGGAGTGAAACACCCTTGGTATTCAGGCGCCTGGACTGTCAGCAAGGAATAACGCCGTCACGACAGATTGTGCCGGCCAGCAGGCGCTTTCGGGAACCATCGGTCGGTCGCGGAGCGAAGCGAGGTTTGCTGGCAGGGAGATCAGCTCCGATGCCGGCGGTGCGTTGCCGCGGCGGCAAACCGAGCGACATTGAGGCTGCAGTCGGCCGACTGTTCCCCGCCTCGCCCATCAGCTGCCGGTGCATTTCGGAGCGCATGACTGAGGCGTGGCGGGCGAATTCGCTACGCGACATGCATGGATTCGCGGTGCGATTTGCCACGACGACGGCATCAGTGAATCCGCGCGACCACCGCGCGCGCGAGCGTCTCGAACTTTGCGCGAACGGCCGGATCGGTCAGATCGGACTTCGATGCGCTCAATTGCAGGGCTTGGTCGCCTGCGAGCACGAGCAGTCCGGCTGGTAGTTCGATCCACGCAGCGCGTTCGCCGACGTCGGCCACGCTTTTGCCTCCGCGTGACCATTCCTTGAAGTAGGCGGCCGCTGTCTGCCACTTGCTTGACGTGGCGACCAACTTCGCTGTGGACACGAAACGGATCGTCAACCCGGCGTAGAGATCCCTGGAATCCAGAAAAACGCACTCGACGTAATCCAGATCAGGCTTGTCGATGACGTCGACCTTGTCAAAATTGCCGCCAGCAACCCTCGACACCTCCGCGTAAGTCGCTTTACCGCAAAGAGGATCGCTCGGGCCGGATGCGGACGTAGGGCCCCGTTCTGTCCCTGCTTTTGATTCGCCGGCGGTCGCGTTGACAGGATCCGCATTGACGTGACTTCCACAAGCGGCGAGCGCGATGACGAGCACGAGTCCGACAATGCGTGTTGCTACCCGCGAGGGGTAGGCGTTGACAGGAAAATTCACGGCATGTACTCCGAAGGGTGAGAGGCAATCGTGGACTTGCGTGAGGCGATCCGCGCCAGCAGCGCTTCGATCTGCGTGCGCAGTGGGTCGACCGTCTCGACGCGCATTTTGAACTTCGCGTTCGGGGTGGCTTAGCTGTGGCAGTTGAGCCTTGAGTGCTGCGCCATCCGCCTTGATCGCCTCACATTACGCACTCAACTCCCGCATACCGCGCACCGCTCCGCTGCACAGGGCGAGAGCCAGTGCACGCGCCAGCAGGAGCAACCACCGCCATCGGTGAGCGCGCATGGCAAAACCTCGGACGCGGGCGGTGCGGGGGCCGTTTCGATGGGGGTTACGCGCTTGTGCGGTCAATCACGACATTGGGCCCAGTGGCTGCGAAAGTCGCTCGCTCCTAACGTGTCCCGTGGCCAGTTCAAAACAGCGATGTCGTGTTCTGCCAGCAAATTGCGTAACCCCAGACGACCTTGCCCATCCGAAGGAATACCGATGCACGCACGCAACTTCTTTTCGCTCTTTGCCGCTGTCGCGCTGGCAGCCTCGGCGTCCCTCGCCTTCGCAGCTGATGCGTCGGACTTGCCCGATGGAACCGACCTCAAAGGCAGTGCGGATCATGCATTGATCCAGCGTTTGCAAGGCTCAAGCATTCGCTTCTACGAGAAGAGCGCGTTCGGAGAACTGGTCGTCGCACTGGGATCAGCGCTCGAAGGGAAACCGAAGACACTGATTGTCGAAGGACCGCGCACCACCATTGCCTATGTGATGCCGCAAGACGTTTCCACGCTCGAAGCGCTGCGCGCGTACAAGGCCGAACTCGACAAACTCGGTGAGGTCGCCGTGCTGTTTGAGGGTACCAATGCCGACAGTCGCCATGAACTGGACAGCGGCATCAACCAGTTCATGTCGGGCGTCTACGGCGACATTCCGGGCGCATCGCGCTGGATGAACTGGAACCCCGAATACCGGTACGGGGCGTATCAGGTCAAACACGAGGGCGGCGATCTCACGTTCACCATCTATGCCGGCATGAACGCAAACGTTTCAGGTGCGGACGGCTACACGATTCCGGTTGGACGGGTTGGCGTGCGCATCGACATCGTCGAACCCAAAGGCATGGAATCGCGCATGGTCACCGTGAAGTCCGAGGCGATGTCAGCGGAGATCCGCAAAAACGGCAGCGTGTCGCTTTACGGAATTCTGTTCGATACCGGCAAGGCGGATCTCAAGCCGGATTCGGCTGCGGCGCTCGTCGAAATCGGCAAGCTGATGGCGGGCGACGCTACGCTCAAGCTGCTGGTCGTCGGGCACACCGATACGGTGGGTGCATTCGAATCGAACCGCGAGCTTTCCCAGCGACGCGCCACGGCGGTCGTAGCTGCACTGACCGCACAATACGGTGTGTCCGCAGTGCGCTTGTCGAGTTTCGGGGCATCGTTCGCAGCGCCCATCGCGAGCAACGCCGACGAAGCCGGTCGTGCGAAGAACCGCCGCGTCGAACTCGTTGCGTTTTGACGGATCAGAAAATCGCTCGCGCCACCGTCCATGTCGCCTTCGGCCCGCATGCGCCATCGAGTATTTTGCCGACAGGACCCGCTGAGTCGTAGATGGGAGTGACGAGATGCAGGTCGCCAGCACTCTGCCTCTCAGTCCGCCCAAACCCTTCGGCACCCATTCGGTCAGCGCGATGATCGGGCGCGCGGAGCGTAGCCACCGGTTGCCCCGCCCTACCGGACGCGCTCAAGCTCCGTCCCTAGCTGCGCAGCCAAAGGATGCTCCGCCGCGCTCTTTTCCGCACCGTCCAAAATGGAGCGCCCGCGCGCGTTTCCGCGCTCATGTCGGGTTGGCACGCTGTTCCGCGTAACCCTCGATGTATGCAGCCATTCCGGCTCTTCCTGGAGAATATCAATGAAAATTACGACGTCATTCGCGGCGCTTGCGCTGCTGGCGGCCGTTGGTTCGGCAAACGCGGCGCTCCATGGTCTTGATCCGAGCTTTTCGACGGCCGGCCGCTACAACGCGAGTATCACCGGATCCGACTTTCGTCTGCTGGCGCATCTGCAGCGCCCCGACGGCACGTCGGTGGCGGTTGGGTACTATGACGGTGATGGTTGCCCCACCAACCGACATTGCCTCGAGCTCTTTCCCTTCAATGCCGCTGGCGTCATGACCGGAGCGTTCGTAGTACCGAAGAACGGTTCGGCGACATTTTCCAAACGTCAGGGCGATATCGTTCTCGATCCTGTGATGATCAAGGCTGCGGACATCGACAGCCAGGGGCGCATCGTCGTCGTGGGCTCGGAACAGTTTGGTACAGCCATTGATTTCAAGATCGTGCGTCTCTTGCCCAACGGACAACCCGACAACACATTTGGCACCAACGGCGTTCAAACCCTGGATTTCCATGCGGGTGGAGCGAACCAGGACTTCGCCAACGGTGTCTCCGTCGATCCCTATGACAAGATCGTGGTCGTCGGTGAAGTTCAGCGCTCCGCCACCGACACGGATTTTGGAATCGCTCGACTGAACGTTGATGGATCGCTGGATACTTCTTTCATGGGAACCGGCAAGCGAACGATTCCTTTCGACTTGTCGCCGACCAACTCCGATCAAGCTGTGGCGGTCAAGGCCACCACCACCACCATCTACATCGCGGGCAACGCGTCGGATAACGGCGTCGGTCGACTAGCCTTTGCTCAGCTGCTCAGTTCGGGGAGTTATCGCACCGCATTTTGCCCTGGCGCGTGCAACTATCAGGGTAGTTACCCGAGCATCCACAGCGGTCGCAGGGTGATCTCCTATGGGTATGAATCAGACACCAGTGACTTTCTGGCGTCCGCCAGCGTCAACCTGAGCACCAAGAAATGGGTTTATGCGGGTACCCGCCTTGGGCCCCCGCCCACATACACCAGCGAGATGTTCGTGCAGACATTGGATACGAATGGCGACTATGTCAACGAGGGTCTGCGCGACGGCGCCTTCTTTCCGCCGTATCGAGTCGGCGGGGTGCGTTGGTTGGATGAGAACAATGCGGCCAGTAATATTGTCCTGACCGGCGTCAGTGCAGACCTGTTGTTTTTCGCGCAGGGCATGAGCAGCGATCTCGATCCCATCGTTGGCTGGGGCGGGGCTGGTGTGGCCGGGAGCTATTTTTTCTACGATGAGGGCTACGTTCCGGGTAACTTGCCGACGCAGCCCAGCGTCGATTCGGCAGGCCGCCTATTGGTCGGAGGAAGCTCCCGCGATGATGCTTCGGGACCCTACAGCATTCACGTTGCGCGCATCGCGCAGGACGATACCATTTTCAAAAATGGGTTCGAGTGACTGCGCGATTGCCTGATAGCCACAAAGGCGTTGGCCGCGAAAGTGTGCCAACGCCGGGTTTCAGGGTCGCTTGTGGGCGAGCAGCCACGGGTGAGCTTCGCCGAGCGCTGTGGCCAGATGGGTGAGGGCTTCGTGAGGGGCGGGCTCCGCGGCGAACCGCGCGCGCCACAGCGCGAGCAGGCTCGCGTCCATGCCGTTACCGTCGATGACAGCACCGGCCATATTGATCGCGGCATGTGCGAGACGCTCGGCGAATGCGTGATTGCCGCTGAAATCAAAGGTTTCGGCAAGGACGAGCAACGTGCGAACCGCATTGCGTCGTGGCAATGCGCCGGCTTTCGCAGATGCAATGGCGACGTCGATGGCGACGGCGAGCGTGCCGTCGCTGGGCGCGAGGAGGAGATCCAGTAGCGCGCTGAAGGAATTGCCTGCAGCCAGCAACGGGGGTTGCGCGGCAAGCAAGGGTCTGATGCTTTCAAGGTCGCGACGCGCGCGCGCCAGCTGCCCAGCGAGAGTCAGTGTGTCGATGGAGCTCAGGCGCACGCGAAGGCAGTCGAGACTGTCCGGGCCTACAGCCGCGCACATGCTCGAAACAGCCGCATCGACGAGTGCGCTCGCTTCGGCTGGCCGAGACAACAGCGCCAGCGCCTTGGCCTCCGTGATATTGCGCGCCGCACGCGACGGGATTGATTCCGTGGTGCCGACATCGCCATTGATCGCGCGCATGCCTGCCACGGCCGCGAGCAGCTCGCCGCGCAGGAACAGGGCGTTGGTGCGCACCGTCGCCACGTTGCGCATGGAAACGTTCGCGGTGACGCCGGCCTCTTTCCATACCCGATCGGCCTGCGTGGCCAGCGATTCGGCCGCATCGAGTTCACCCAGCTGCAGCAGCGCAACCGCCGCGCTACCGACGATCGCGCCGCGCTCGAACTCACTGACGTCGGTGGCCGCCATCGCCAGCTCCGCCGACCGTCGCGCCGCGGTCGCGGCTGCGGTCAATTCGCCGCGCGCCCGCTGCAACTGGCCACGCAACATCTCGAGCCGGGACGGCAACCCGCCGCCGCGACGCTGCTCGGCGCTCATCGACTTCTCTGCATTCACGAGCGCCGCATCCGCAGCATCCAGTTTGCCGGTCCGCACCGAAGCGAAACCGCGATTGGTCGCTGCCATTGCGCGATAGTGGCCGGGCGCGTCCGCCAGGTGTGGCTCCAGCGAATCGAGTAGCGCGAGTGCCCGCGGATACTCGCCACGGGTTATGAAGAAGTCGATGATCGCCAGGTCGAGTGCTCGCTGGAGGTTCGGGTCCTTGTAGGCACCGACCAGGCGGGGGTCGGCGACGATCTCGGTCAACTGCTCCGGGGTGACGGGTTTCCCGTAATCACTGGCGCGATTGAGCACCGCGACGAAGTGTTCGCGCAGCGCATCCTGTCGCTGCGTTTCATCTCGCGCCGCATCGCGTTGCTGTTCCGCGACTTCCGCAGCCTCGCGTGCTCGTATTGATTCATTACGCGCGGTCTCCGCGGCCAGATTGGCACGCCGTGATTCGCGTTCTGCACGATTCGCCTGCAGGACGCTCGCGGCCGTGGTTGCGAGCAGCGCGAACACCGCCAGCGTGGCGAGGGCGACGCCGAGCCGATGGCGTTGCACGAACTTGTTGGCGCGATAGCCGAGCGTGTCCGGTCGCGCACGGATCGGTCGTCCTTCCAGATGGCGACGCAGGTCTTCGGCAAGCGCCGCCGCCGACGCGTAGCGGCGTTCGGGTTCGCGCGCCATCGCGCGTTCGACGATATGTTCGAGGTCTCCCCGCAGCTGTCGCGAACGGACAGGCCCGTGTGCGGTCGCCACGGACTCCGACACTTGTTCGGAAGCCGTAGCCGCCGCCGCTACGACCAGCGACGGGCGGGCGTCTTCCAGCACGGCTCTCTGCACATGGAACGGAGTGATGCTTCCTGCGCCGAAAGGCCGGCGACCTGTCAGCAATTCAAACAGCACCACGCCCAGCGCATACACGTCGGTCGCCGTGGTGACAGCTTCGCCGCGAATCTGTTCTGGCGCGGCGTAATGCGGCGTCATCGCGCGCGCGTCCGTGGCCGTGGCATCGCCGGCCGATTCGTCCAGCAGTTTGGCAATGCCGAAATCGAGCAGGTGCGGCGCACCCGCGGCATCGACGACGATGTTGGAAGGCTTGATGTCGCGATGCACTACCAGACTTCGGTGCGCGGCGGCAACGGCGTCGCACACCGACGCAAGCATGACCACGCGCTGCGAGAAGTCGAGCGCGTGCCGATCGGCGTAACGTGTGATCGCATCGCCTTCGATCAACGCCATCGCGAACCAGAGTTCACCCTGCTCGGTCACGCCACCGTCAACGAATCGCGCGATGCCGTGGTGATCCAGGCCCGCCAGGATCGCGCGTTCGCGGCGGAAGCGATCACGCAACGCGGCGTTCGGCGTTCCGGCCCGGATGATCTTGAGCGCCACGGTCTGCATGAAATCCGCACCTTCCCGCTCGGCGCGGTACACGGTGCCCATGCCACCTTCGCCAAGCAGTGCGACAAGGCGGAAGGCGCCGATCGTGTCACCGGTTCGCGCCGTTGCCTCATCGTCGATGAGGCGCCCTGCCAGAGCGAGTGCAGGCTGGTCGAGGAAATCACCGGTCGAGCCGATCTGGCTTGCGACGCTCGCAAGCAACCCGTCCAGCTCAGCGCGCAATGCATTGTCGCCGCCGCACTCGCGATCGAGGAAACTTGCGCGCGCATCCGTGTCCAGATCGAGCGCGTCGCGGAACAGGAGCACCGCACGCGCGGCTCGATTTTGCTCGTTCGCGTGGGAAGAACGCGCCTCGCTATCTTTCATCGTGATGTTCCGAGGTTCTGCTCCAGCAGGGCACGCGCTGCGCTCCAGTCACGCTGCACCGTGCGCTCGGTCACCCCGATAAGTTCGGCGACCTCGTTGAACGAGAGTCCGCCGTAGAAGTGCATCTCGACGACGTTGGCGAGGCGCTCGTGCATGCCACGCAACCAGTCTATGGCATGTTCGAGCGCGAGCACGTCCACGCTCGCGGCCGCCTGGTCGTCGCGATGCCCGGTATCCAGCGTGACCATCGCGCCATCGCCGCCGCGCTTGTCGGCCATCTTGCGACGGGCGGCATCGGCCAGGATTTGTCGCATCGCCCGCACAACGAGGCTGACGAAATGCTGGCGATCCTGCACCCCCGCGTCACCGCGGATGAGTTTGATGTAGGCCTCGTGCACCAGCGCAGTCGTGCACAGCGTGCGTGGCGCGCGACCCGCGAGCTGGGCGTGTGCAAGCCGCTTCAGCTCGTCGTAAATGCTCGCAAAGAGCTGTTCGGGATCGGCGGGTAGCGGCATATGCGCCATACTGTAAGGCAATGCGAACAAGCCTGCTTTCGCCATCTGCGTGGGGAAGCAGCTTGTACGCCGATTGGGACACGCTGGGGCAAGACGGTTTCCTCGGCGCCGGGCATCGACGGATGAGAGCGTTCAAGACGCGTATCCACCGTCTTGAACAGCGCGTCTCAGCGAGAGAACAGCCTTTTTGACCAGGATGCCCGCAGTGCTCGCCAGGGTTCCGGCGCGAGATCCGGAATTCCCTACCCTTCCTGCTCAAGGATGCGCATGGCGGATGCCTCGGCGCGTGCCTGGCTTCCGGCACATCTTGAATGATGACCCTGCGCCTGAGTCGTGTCAGCGGATTCATCAGTTGAACCCATTCGCGAAGATCACGTCATTCAGATAGTCGTGGCAGGCCGAGAATTCAGAGGTGTTGCCGGCCGCATCGGTCGCGGTCGCCGTGATGACGGGTGTCGCCGACAGCAGTTGCGAACCTGGCAGCGTGAACGAGGCGCTGAAATTCCGGACCCCCTGGTCACCGATCGTGGCCGCAGGCACGGTGATCGAGACGCCGCGTAACCAGCGAGCACCCTCGCCGTAGCCCGATCCGTCGCAATTGGAACTGGAATAGAAGTCGACCGTGTACGCGCCCGGCAACGTCGTCAGCGATCCGGAGAGCGTTCCGCCGTGCAGTGAACCGAGCGCATTGGTGAGGACAGGAAAATTCTGCCCCCGGTTGGCGTAGTCGGCTGCCGGTTGATCGCCATCGTCATCGTTCGCGGTCACTCCGCCACCGGCGAGGTCGATACCGTAGGAGCCGTTGAGGAAGATACTGTTCTTGCGGATCGTGTTGCCCTGACCACTCACGACGCGCACGCCCGTGCCGGTGTTGTGCGCGATCGTGTTGATGCGGATCGTGTTGTCGTGGCTGTCTACGTCCAGCCTCACGCCCATGCTGGCATTGGCCAGTGCGACGCCGTCGTCGGACACGCCGATGAAATTGTCCTCAACGACGTTGTTGTGTGCGAGCCCTCCAAAAATATTGATGCCGTCGACGCCGCTGTAGCCGATGACATTGCCACTGATCGTGTTGCCGTTGCCATAAACGTGAATGCCTTGAAAGCCGTTGCCCCGATTGGTGAAATCGCCGCCGCCCCAGCCTACGCCGATGTAGTTGTTGATGATCGAGTTGGCGTGCGTGTTCGCGCTGATGTCGGTGCCGATGCGGATGCCGTCCGTGAGTGCATCGCCGATGATGTTGCGACTCGCCGGATCGGTGCCGCCGATGTAGGTGTTGCTGACGCCAGGACCAAAAAACACCCCGAAATTGGACGGTTGCAGGTGGACACCGCCGACCGAGCCGCCAATGTGCGAGCCCTGCAGCGAATGGCCCTTGCTGCCGCTGAAGTTGACCGCGGCATCGGTGAATCCGCTGAAGGCGAGACTGTCGATGACCAGCTGTGCACTGGCGGGTGCGCCAGGCGCGACAAGGAAACCGTCTGCGATTGAGTGCGGGCCGCCGTCGAGCACGATGCAAACGACAGCATTGTCGCCGTGCTCCAGATCGTTGGTCGACGCACCTGGCTGCGTGGCGCCGTTGATAATGACGCCGCCGGTGATCGCCGGCAGCGGCGTGGACAGCGTGATCACGTGCGGGCCGCAGCCGCTGCCGATGTTGAAGGCGATGATGCCGGCGCCATTGGCGTTTGCGCTGATGATCGCGGCGCGCAATGATCCGGTTCCCGAATCATTGTTGTTCGTGACCGTGAGCACGAAGCCGTCTTCGATCGGCGATTCGTAGACGCCGCGATCCACGCGGCTGCCGATGACGCGCGGACCGCCATCGAGGTCGGTCGAGGGAAGGTCCGCGCCAGCGTAGTCGCCCGAGTTGATGACCGGCGACAGCGGCGATTCGATCGGATGATAGCCCGCATCGAGTTGGGGATTGCCGATTTGCGTGCCGATCGGGGTGACATTCGGCGTCGGGTACTGGTGCGAGCCGATGACGTTGTCGACCAGCTCAAGATACGGCGTATCGCTAAAGAGATCGCCGTTACTGTTGCCCCAGAAAATGTTGTTGTGAGCACGCAGTACGCCGCCGCCGCCGATTTCGCCGTCAAAATTGTTGTAGATGCCGATGCCGCGTGCGTTGCCCATCACGGTGTCGTTGGTAAACGTCCACGTGGGCGCGCCTTCGTAGGCCCACAGCTCGATGGCGTAGCCGTTGCTGTCCGACGAGTTGCCGACCACAAGTGTGTCGATGATCTTGACGCCGCCACCGAGGTCGGGGTCCTGGCTCCATATGACCCACAGGGGCACGCCGTCGAAGGAATTGCCGCCGCGAATGATGCATCGGTAGATCAGGACCGTCGTCCCCGGCTCCACCACGTAGTCGTTGTTGAGCGCATAGATGGTGAGGCCGTGCGCCAGATCAAGAGTCAGCCCCTCGAGAGTGAAGCTGCCGACCAGGGACAGCTCGGCGCCCTCGTTAACCTGCGTCTCGGTCAATACGGTGTTGCCGCCATCGACCTGCCGCGCGACGCAGCCGGGGAAATAGCCGCCACGCAAGCTCGTGCCCGGCTGCATGTAATTGTTGTTGTAGTAGTACCAGAGCGCGCCTTCTATGTTGTAGGAACCCTGCACGATTTTGATCGTCTGCGCTGTGTAGCGGACATCGTCCATCGCCTGTTCCAGCTGTGCCTGCGTCGACACACAGACGTCCGGCACCGCCTTCGCGGGCGACGCCGACAGGGCGAGCATCAGTATCATGCCGTAGCCAAGGACGCTGAGCTTGCGCATCCGATCGGTCCATGTCTTCATCTTCGTCTCCCGAATCCAGGGGCGTGTTTGCCCGTAC
>JBDSFA010000299.1:0-5186 GCA_039919785.1 Dokdonella sp.
AGCGGATACGTGCCCTCCTGCTCAATGGGATTCTGCGTGGCGACGCAGAGGAATGGCGGTTCAAGCGGAAAGCTGCGCGACTCGATCGTGACCTGCAATTCCTGCATCGCCTCAAGCAACGCAGCCTGCGTCTTGGCCGGCGCGCGATTGATCTCGTCGGCAAGGAGCAGGTTCGCGAACACTGGACCGCGTCGGATCTTGAAGCCTTCGGTTTTCGGATCGTAGAACGCGTGACCGCTGACGTCGCTCGGCATCAGGTCCGGGGTGAACTGCACGCGCGAATACGTGCACTGCAAGGCGCCAGCAAGCGCGCGCACCAGCAGGGTCTTGCCCAATCCCGGCACGCCTTCGAGCAACACGTGGCCACCCGCCAGCAGCGCGATCAGCAACTGGTCGAGAATTTCAGCCTGACCAACGAAGGCCTGTGCGATTTGCGTGCGGATCGCATCGCACCGCTCGCTCAAGGCTGCGCCGGTGATCGGCCGGATGCGAGCGGGCTGGCCGGTTTCTGTTTCCTGGCTCATTTTCGGATTCTCAATTCAGTGAGGGTTTTTATGCTGGCAAAAAAATGTTCGGGCTGGCCCAGATTCACGGGATTCAGGGCTTGGCGAATCTCCGCCAACGGGCGCTGGCGCTGCGTGGCCAGCGCCGTGATCAGTGCGTCGCCATCCAGCGCCGCGATGGCGGGATCGTCGCGCCGTAACTGTTCATCGAAGGCACGTCGCAACGGCGCGTAGAGCGCCGTCGTACGCCCACGCCGGAATGTGAATTCGCCGGCGGCCAGCACATGCTCGCGCAAGGCGCGTCGGTGTGAGGCAGCCAACGGCAGCAGCGGTCCGAAGCGTTGACCGCGCGCCCACAACCACCCAAACAGCGCGAGCAAGGCGGGCAGCAGAGCTGGCCAGCCGCGTTCAACCAGCAACACGTACAAGGGCGGTACGTCGGCGGCATAAACCAGATGCACCTTGCCGTCATGCATCGCTGGCGCCAGCACCTGCCATGCGAGGGCTGCGTTGCCGTCCTTGTCCAACTCGCGATTGCGCAGGAAATTCAGATTCCCCGCGACAAACCAGGCACCGTCGCCGCGCGTGCGGCGACCCATGACATAGCCCTCGTCGTCGTGGGCACTGACCAGCACATCGAACGCATCGACCTCATCCTCCTTGGGACTGAAGTCGAAGCGGAAACAATGCTCGGCTTTCTCCTCGCTGTCCTCGATCGGCCAGCTCAAACAGGAAGAATGGGATCCCACGGTCAAGCCAAGCGCGTCGAGCAATTCACCGCCACGGCCTTCGCTTCCTTGCGGCAACGGGAAAACCAGTTGCCCGCCATCGTCGATCCAGTCAAGCAGATCGCTGACCTGGTCGTGAGTGAGCGTGCGCACGTCGGCATCCAGCAGCAACGTGTCGTTGCTGCCCAACGCCATCGACGGCAGGTTGAGGTTGGCGCGTGTCTCCACATCGATATCGCGCGCCTGCAATACTTTCTTCAGCGCATAGAGCGGGTTGTAGAGCGCTTCGCCGTGCAGCGGTGCAGCGACATCTTCCTCGACGCGCTCGAACGTGTGGAACCACCACAATCCCAGCGCAGCGATGGCCATCACACTGGCGAGTGCGATAACGGCATTGCGCCCCCTCATGCCGGCGTCTCCTGCGTCGGTACGCTCCAATCGGCCAGCATCGCTTCGATTTCGCTTGCAGGCGGTGGTTGCTGTGCATACGCCGCAGCCTGCCAGCCGCGCACGATGCGCGAGAACAGCGCTGCGTAGCGCGGATCGCGCAAACGACGTGACTGGCGCACACATTCCGCTTCCGTCGCTCCTGGCGGCAATGATGTACCCAGCGCGTCGGCAAGCCGTCCGACGCCAGCCCGATACAGCAAGGCCAGCGCAGCACGCACGCACGACTGCCGCATCAGCTCGCGCACCGCCGCGGGGATGTCGTCCGGCAACGGCTCGGTCGTGGCGACGTCATGCAGACTGATTTCTTCCGCTCGGCGAATGAGCACAAAGCGATCGGAGATCCACGGCAGCCAACGCCGATGATTGACGATCACCAGCAGGAGCACGATCGCCAGCACGAGCCAGAGCCCGTACTGGAAGACGAACGCCAACGCGCTGCCCATCGCGCGCGCCCATCCCGGCATGTCGCCTGGTGTGGTTGCTTCCGTGCTATCCGGATGACGCGGGCGCCATACGAAGCTGCGGCTCTTGGGGCTGAGATCGTCTTCGCCATAGGCGCGCTTTACGGCCGCTTCGAATTCCTTGCCGTCATCGCGGTAATCATCGCCGAACATGGCCGGCAGGGTCGTCGACACCGTTTTTTCGTCAGGTTTGTTGTTCTCGTCGTGCACCGATTCAGCGGGTACCTGCGCGTGCTTGTAGGTAGCAGGCGGCTGCGCCGCGTGCAGTGGTGCAGACAACGCAAAGGCCGCCACGAACACCAGGGCAGCGGTCGCCACTACCGGCGAAAGACGTGCCGCGATGCGCCGGAATGCAAGTTCGATATCCCACCCTTCCAGCTGCACGCGCCGATTCAGGTACAGGCCGAATCCGGCGCCGATGTAAAACGGTTCAATGATCGCGGTTGCAATCCAGCCGCAGAAATTCAGCAACACCTTTGCCCACCACGGTGGATTCTCGACCAGTGCGTGCCATACCGCCTTGGCCGAATCAGGCAGGAACTCGATCGGCACGAACATCAGACCGAGCAGCACGATCGAAAGACCGAGCATCGCTTCAAGATTCACCCCGATGAAGGTCAACATGATGTTCGGAGATCCACCGCCGCGGCCGAGTACCCGCACGCGCTCGCTGCGTTGCGCGCCGGTCACGCCTTCGAGCAGATCGACCGACAGCAACATCGCGCGCCCAGGATGAAAGCGCCGCCACAGCAGCCAAGGTGCCAAGCCACGCCACCCCCATGAACGCTGCGCGACGAGTGTTTCGCGCAATGATGGTGTATTGCCGAAGACAGCACGCGACGCGACGAATAATACGATGCGGTCGAACAATGGCTTGAGCCACCAGAGCGCCAATCCTGCGAGCCACGGCCAGCCGAGAAGGCAGGCAAACGCGTTCAACAGTACGAAGACCGGCAGCGTCGTGAGTATCCAGGCCGCGTAGATGCGCGCGGCGTGCGCGCGTACGAGGGCGATGCCGAGATCGGCCGCCTCCCACGGAGCGCGCCTGCGCAGTGCGATGGTCAAGCCCTCAAGCTGCATGTGCGGGCGTCATGTAGTTCGCGCCAGGCAGGTCATCACCGTGCTTACTCGACATCGGCTTGACCTCGTCCGCCACGCCAAAGCCACAGCAGGATTCCGAGCCAGAGCAGGCCTCCGACGCTGAACTTGATCGGACTGGGCATCCACGCGATCGACGACCAGTAAGCCTCGACGAACGCGGCGAATACCAGCATCGCGAAGACGCCGAGCACGAGCTTTGCGCCGACCGCGCCGGCTTCGACCAGCGCGCGGCCACGCGTGCGTCGACCCGGCGCCAGCAGCGCCATGCCGATCTGCAATCCTGCACCGCCGCTGATGACGATCGCGAGCAGCTCCGGCGCCGAATGCCCCGCAACGAAACGCCAGAACGGGCCGCCGTAGCCGATTGCAGTCAGGTGACCCGCAACGCCGCCGATGATGACTCCGTTCATGATCAGGACAAAAATCGAACCGACGCCAGCGAGCAAGCCGCTGGCGAATGTGCGGAAGCCGATGCCGACGTTGTTGAAGATGTAGTAGCCGAACATTTTCAGGTCTGTGCCATTTTCCCGGCCCAATCGCTCGGCAGTCGATGCCGGGTCGTACATGTTTTCGAAGCTTGCCAGCTGAGCCGGATCAAACAACGTATGCACGAGTTCGGGATGGATCTGAAGTAGTGCGATCACGCCGATCAACGGCACGAAGAACAATAGCGCCGCCACCGTCATCGCGCGCCATTGCGCGCGCACCAGGCGTGGGAAACCTGCCGCGAAGAAATCGACGATGCGACGTGCACGCGGTGCGCGTGGACGGTACAGCACCAAATGGCCGCGCTCCACGAGGTCACGCAAACGCCGGATCAGCAACGCGCTGTAGTCGCGTCGCTCTGCCAGCGCAAGTTGCTGGCAGATGCGACGGAACGCGGCCGGAAATTCGCTGTCGCCGAAAACACCATCACCATCACGCGGCAGTTCGCGCGATGGTGGCCGGGTGCGCGTATCGAGCCAGTGCTCGAAGGCGAGCCACTCCTCATGGTATTGCGACTGGAACGCGGCTTGTTTCATGCGCGGCCAAGGAACGCGCAGGCCATGCCGTGCAGTCGCTGCACGGCCAGCGATCCATGCGTTTGCGTCAGCATCGGCAGAAGCTCTGCCAGTTCCCGCTGTCGTTCGGGCGTCAGCTGTGCCGCACGCTCGGCGAATTCGACGATCGCGGCACGCTCGCCAGGCGGCAATGGCAAGGGCGCATACACGACAGGCGCGATTGGTGCCGCGCCTGGCTTGGCGGGCAACTCGGCATACACGACCAGCGTACCGGCGACCAGATCACCCAAACGGCGGCCGCAGGGATCAATCAGGCAGGCAAGCAGGCCGAACGCGTACGCGAATGGCAGCATGTCTACGGTGCGCAACAAGTTGCGCACTATCGAGGCAATCCATGTCACCGGCGTACCGTTGGCGTTGATCACGCGCAGGCCCATCACCTTTTTACCCGGTGTCTGCCCATCGCGCAGCACCTCGAACAATACGGGGTAGAGCCACAACAGCGCGAACAACACCAGCAGATAAATGCCGAAGCCGCTCTCGCCGAGCACGCCAATGAAGATCGCCACGATCCAGATGACGCCAAGGCGAATCAAGGCGTCAAGCGCCCAGGCGCAGGCGCGCGGCATCACGCCGGCAGAGCGCAAATGCAGCGCGATACCTTCCGGCGTCTCGACCAGAGTCAGCGTGTCGAGCATTGTCCAGCCAAGGTCAGGCTTTAACGACGATCGTGTCAGCGAAGTGATCGTGCAGGCAGCGGTAGTCCTGGCGGAAAATCAGCAGTGAATCGGTCAACGAGATCAATTTGCCAATCAACGGAATCGCGCCGAGCAGAGCCACCGGCAGGAAGCGCGCGAAGATGATGCGCAGCAGGCTGCACGGACTGCCATCGGTGCGCACGATCTTGATGTTGAGCCAGCGCTTGGCGATGGTTTGCCCATG
>JBDSFA010000215.1:0-3441 GCA_039919785.1 Dokdonella sp.
GCTAAAGCCGCTCCCACAAAAAAGCGTGCTCAAAGGCGTACTCGCGCAAGAGCCCGATCACAATCCGAGCGATGCGTTGAAAGGCATCCCCTTCAAGGCAGCCTGCTTTAGCCCTCCCCTTCAAGGGGAGGGTTGGGAGAGGATGGTGTTTTCGCGGTGCCTGGACCGCCATTCCGGGCGATTGCGCTTTGCCGATCATGCAGCGTGGGAGCGGCTTCAGCCGCGATGCTTTTGCCTTTGCGGCGAACGGCATCGCCGCTGAAGCGGCTCCCAGAGAGAGCGATGGATTTGGATACCGCATGCCAATCCGTCTCGCGCTCCACGACGCAGACGCGCCGATCGCTCACACGCGCCGAATACTGCTCCCGCTCTCAACCATGAACGCATTCAAATTCTGACAGTTCGCCGGGCAAAACGTGCCTATCTGACCCATTCGCACGGTCGATCTCGTGTTCCGCCGCGAATGAGCGTGACTACCTTGTAGCGGGTTGACACAACGCACAACCGCTGACAAGGGATGAGTACATGAAATCCCGACCACGATTCCTGCTCATGCCGATTCTTCTCTTCGCGCTCGACGCGTCGCGCGCCTAGGCATTCGCGGCCACCGATCAAGTGTCTTCGCCTTGGGCACCGACGGACGTGCTTTCGGTCAGCGACTTGTCCCCTGATCCGGCCTTCGGTGTCGACGGCATCGCGACTATCGATTTCAATTCCGTCGATGTGCGGCACGACATCGGCCTGCGCGTGTATCGGTAGTCAGATGGTGAATACTGGATCGCTGGCGAACATAGCGGCGCAGGACACGACATCGACATGGCGATCGCCAAGACGACGGCGGATGGTTCACTCGATCTCCCCTGCAACGTCATGGGCAAGAAAACCGGCGTCTATATCGACCGCGGTCCGGTCGACACGCTCCGGCGCATCATCCGCCGGCACGATGGCGGCTTCGTGGTCGCGGGCAATTGCGAAGATGACAGCGGGTCAACGCCCGGGACACAATTGCTGATGGCAGCGTACGGCACCGACGGTTTGCGCGATCAGGCGTTCGGCCTGCCTGGCGGCCTTGGCCAACTGCATCTGCGCATGGCCGATCTTCGCAACGAGCCGTTTGCGCTCATCGAACGGCAAGACAATCGCGACCTCGTTGTCGGGCTGACCATGGCCGAATCGATCGCCGACCAACATCCGTTCCAAGGCGTTCTCCAGCTTGGATCCAGCGGCAACATGGAACATGCGTTCGCGCGTGTCGACCTGCCGGGAACGCCGAAGTGGACCGAAGGCCGTGACCTGACACTCGCGCCGGACTACAAGGTTGTCACCGTCGGCTTTCGGCAATGGTTGATGTCATCGAACGACTACGACATGGTGATCGCGCGCTTCAATCGGAACGATACGATTTTCGCGAACGACTTCGAAGGCTGGGCCGTCGACTGACAGGCAGGGTTGATTGCCGTGGAATAGCCCGCCGCTCGCGCCGGGGCGGCATGCATCGTTGGCAGCACGATGCGTTGCGAACGTGGACCAGCAATCATCGGCTGTCGGTAGCGCGAGCGCCCATCGTTCTTTTCGTCATCGCGTCCACCACTTCTCGCTTGGGCCCTTCGCGTGACTTTCTTCGCTTGGACATACAGCACTGCTTTACCAGTGACCCGCCGCCTTGGAACGATGCCCGTTAACGGGGTAGAAGCCGTAACCGTATTCCGCGAACCGCAAGCCGGGGGAGGGGCCAGGGTAGGACCGCCTTCATCGTCGTCGATTTGATTCTCCCGATTACATTGTGATCGCCTCCCGTGCGGAAGCGCGAAGCAAGGTGGGTGCCATCTTGCCGATGGAGGGCCGCGTATGCGGCCGCTGTCTGAGCGCGCACGGATGCGAGTCGCCGCGCTTTGGGGTAGCATCGCAACGCCTCAGCGGAGCCCATGACTTTGACGGACTTAGCCGCGTGTCCGCCGATTCCTTTAAACGAGCCGGCCCGTTTGGCAGCGTTGCGTAGTTACGGAATCCTCGATACCGCCACCGAAGGCGCATTCGACGACATCACACGACTTGCCGCGCTGATTTGTGACGTTCCCATATCCGTCGTCAATTTTATCGACGCGGGACGGCAGTGGTTCAAAAGCGAGATTGGGCTCGGCGTTCGCGAAACGCCGCTAGGTCCTTCCATCTGTGCGCATGCGATTCTGCAATCGGACCTGTTCGTCATTCCAGACACAACGCTGGACGAACGCTTTGCGGGCAATCCCCTGGTCACAGGCGATCCAATGCTGCGTTTCTACGCGGGTGCGCCATTGCTCACGCCGGATGGACTTCAACTCGGTACGGTCTGCGTGCTCGACACGATACCGCGCGAATTGGGCGCCCTCCAACTTGATGCGTTGCGGGCATTGGCTCGGCAGGTGATGGCGCAGTTGGAACTTCGCAAGTCGTTGCAGATGGCTGAGCGATCGGCGCGCTTCCGCCGACGACTGATGGCGGCGCTGGGGCATGATCTGAAGACACCGCTCCGCGCTGCCTCCTACGCGCTGCAGCGGCTAGGCAAACACGTACAGGACGAAGGCGTTCCCTATCTCGCCAAGGCACAGTCCGCCTTCGATGAGATCGACGAAGAGTTCAACCAGATTGTTGTTGCGGCAACGTCAGAAGACAGCACACCCGATTCGTCGGCATTCCCGATAGGCGACGTTCTCGATCACCTGGCCGGCATTTGGGGCCGGACCGCGGCCGCGAAAGGCGTGCGGTTCACTTACGTGCGATCAAGCGCGGTGGTCATCAGCCATCCGTTGCTGCTTTCGACCATTGTCGGAAATTTTCTGAGCAACGCGATCAAGTACGCACCGAAGGGCCGCGTGATACTCGGATGCCGTCGACATGGCAATTCGTTGCTGGTTACCGTGACGGACAATGGTGTCGGTATCGATAAGCAACACACGGCGCATCTATTCTCCGCATTTTCGCAATCCGATCCGGGAAGCGAGGGGTTGGGCTTGGGATTGTGGATCGTGGGACGCACCGCGGCGCTGCTCGATCATGCAATCGACGTGAAAAGCCGCGTGGGTCACGGATCGACTTTCATGGTCACGGTGCCGATCGCGCGCTGAATGCGAGTCCCTGCCGTTTTCGCCGTACGGTCGTCTGCCTCACAGACACCGCCGTGCACGTGATGCAATGGGAGACGGCGGCTCACTGTCGCGCAACTGGCATCCTTAGTTCCGGCGCAACGCCGTCAAGGCGGTACCGCGGCGGACCAGGTTAGGCGGCGCAATCGTTTCGCGCGAAGATGGGGGCGTGAAAAATCGAAACATCCAGCTACACAATGGCCAAGGCCCAAGCAGCGTCGCGCCCCAGTCACTGAATCCTCGGAATTCCAGCGGGGCTCGCCCCGTCGTCCATGCACTTGCCTGGTCGATCGGCCTCGGCTCAGGTCGCTCACACGTG
>JBDSFA010000233.1:0-12796 GCA_039919785.1 Dokdonella sp.
CCTTCCATGTAGCCGACGGCGTGCGCATCGAGCAGTTCCTCGATCACCGCATCTCGACGCCGGTTCCAGTTGTCTTCCATCCACCGTAGCGTGAGTGCGCGATTGTCGGTTTGCATGGCGTTCTCCCTTCTGTGTGGCAGGCCCCGCTCGGAGCGATCCAAAGCGGGGCAGCTGAGATGGCATTCATCGACATCGATGGTCCGTCCACGAGCGCCTTACTCTAGCCACTCGCAGCAATCCACTTTGCCGGCTGCTCAGCGAATGCCTGTGCTGCGCGGGTTTCTGCAGCCATAGAGGCTTCCCGTCCAGCCCATGATGGCGATAGCAACAAACACCACCAACAGCACTACAAGCGAGAGCGAGTCGATTGTCAATTGCGTGCTGCTGCACCTTCCGGCGTCGAGGCATGCGCCGGAAAGGCTTGCGGCCAGAATCAAGCTCGCCAGGACGTATGCGAGGAACCAATACAGAACGATGACGAGCACGCGTCGCCAGACGCTTGCATAGGTCGCGTGCTCATCGGCGTGTGTTCGAGCCGGAACGTATTCGTAGTCAGGCAGTCCGACGGCCGATTTATGCACGACAAGCGATCGAGCTGCGAGGTCGTGCATCCCTTGGCGTCTGCGCGTGATGAACGCCACGAAAAATGCCGGAAGACCGAATATCGTCTTGACGACGAGCCTGACGATCGCAGCAAGGATGCTGATGCGTTCGTCGACCCGCTCCTTGCGAATCCGAAGTCCCATCATGTGATGCCCAATCGTTCCACCCGTGGCGCTTACCGCGATGGGTTCCAGTACGAGGACTACAAGCAGCGGGCAGAAGACCTTGATCCAGGTGCTTTCAACACCTGCATAGGTCACGGCGACCAGCGTCGCCATGGCGGCAAGGGGAACCAGGAAGCTGTCGATAGAGACGCCCTGCAATCTGCGCAGGAGTCTGGGATACGTCTCGGTTGAGGGAATCGATTCCATAGTGCTCGCCAAGTGCTTCTTGAGCGGCGCGAGTTGCGCGACCGAGGGAATCGTAACATCCAGTCCGCTGCTTGCTTGAGCTTGTTGTCGGGGCCTCGCGAAGCGAGCAGTTGTGCTCAGCGAAGGCCGCGCATCGGCTTCAACCCAATTGTTGCAGGTTGAGCTGCCACACGGCGTAGTTGAGCACCGATGCGAAGCTGACCCACAACAGATAGGGAATCAGCAACGCGCCTGCGAGCGGCTTTATGCGCCAGAACGCGACCATCGTCATGACGATCAGTACCCACAGCAAGAGGATGTCCACGAACGCGATCGCGCCGCGATGCCAGGCGAAGAAAAGCCAGCTCCATAACGCGTTCAACGCCAGCTGTAGCAGGAACAACGCAAGCGCGGCACGCGCCGAGCGAAATCCCGCGACACGCCAGACCAGCCACGCGGCAACGCCCATCAGGAAATAAAGCACCGACCAGACCGGCCCGAAAACCGCAGCAGGCGGCGCCCATGCGGGCTGATGCAGTTGCACGTAAAAGGAACTCGCATCGATTGACGCGAACGCGCCCAGTGCAGCGGCCACTGCCGCGATGACGAGCGAGCAGACGAGGCCAAGGATCTGTCGTGGGGTTGAATAGGGCGACATGGAACGCTCCTTGTGGGTCGAGGCACGATGCGAAGGATGCGACGAGTTGGGTGGATCGTTACTTCACGCCAGCCAATGGTTACGCCCGAAAAGAAGCCCGCAGCATAAGGGACCGACTCCCCTGGCATGAATGGCTGGACATCCAGTCACTCTCCAGCGGGCGGTTCCCACAGCTCAACCTTGTTGCCGTCGGGGTCGATGACCCAGCCAAACTTGCCTTGCTCGGATTCGTCCGTTCGGTCTTCCACGTTGCAGCCTTCGCTCCTGAGCGCGGCGAGAAGCGCGTGCAACTCAGCGACTCGAAAGTTGATCATGAAACGCGCGGTTTCAGGTCCCAGATGAGTCGAGTCTTCCTTGAATGCGCTCCAGATGGTCATGCCTTTCTCGCTATCGGGGCCACCCCAGTTGAAGATCACTCCACCCCAATCGGTCACTTCCAGTCCAAGGTGGTCCCTGTACCAGGCGCCCAGCGCTTTCGGGTCATTCGATTTGAAGAAAATTCCGCCAATGCCTGTCACTCGCTTCATGGTCTTCTCCGGTTTGGCCAGACGCCTCGACTGCGTTCAACGACGATCAGGACCCGTTCCTGCGTAGGTGGGTGACAACTCGATTCGCCAAGGCCATCGACGATACTCTTCTGGGTCGCCACTTCTGGTGAGCCTGCAGACACAAAACACAATTTCGGTCGACGCCGTTGAGCTTCACGGAAGTGTGAACTTGCGCATCGCGCGCAGTGGCCAGATGGATGTGAATTGTGCACCACCGACCAGGCGGAAAGCGGCTGAAACGCCTTGCACGATGCCCAATTTCTCAAGAACGCCCTTTGCTTTGCGAAACGCGTGCCGTGGTTCTGGCGTCAGCACAAAGAGGTTGATCTCCTTCGCGCTGATGTCGTACCCATCCACCTTGGCGGCCAGCCCAAGTACTTCCTTCAACTCGCTTTCAATCGTCGCAAGAAAGATCTCGTCCGTCAGCGACTTGCGCCAGAATTTGATGACGAGCTGATAGTCCATCGTGTGCGCCTGAGGTTAGGGGAAATTGTACCTGACCCTCATTCGGAGAACCCCGCTTCCATCGTCTGCATGTCCCGATCTCCGGCCGGTTTGCGTACTGTGGGTCAAGACCATCCCAGGAGTGATCCATGCAATCCGTGCTCAAACCGCTGTTCGCCGTCATCGTGTTGATCGGCTCGTCAGCAAACGGTGTACACGCCGAACAGCTCGATACCTCATACAGCGACGATGGTCGCTACATCGAAAGCGGCGGCTCCAGTGACCGGCATGGGGTGGCGATGTTGGAGACCCCAGGCGGCGACATCGTCCAGGTGTCGTGGGTCGATGGAGGATGTGGCGGCAGTCCGGCGTGTCCAAAATTGACCTACCTGACGGCCAATGGCGCGTACATCACTTCTATCGGAAACTATTTCTCTTTCGCGACGGGCTTGGAGTCGGTTGCCGGCGCAGCCATCGATAGTCACGGCAGGATCATCGTCGTCGGCACGTCTACCCCGTCCGTGGGCGGACGCAATTTTCGCGTCTTGCGTTTTCTACCCGACGGCTCTCCCGATACCAGCTTCGCCGGTGATGGCAATACCGATGTGGACTTCTTCGGCGTGGACGACTACGCAACAGCCGTTGCCATCGACTCAGATGACAATGTCGTGATCGTCGGCCAAGTGGGTCGTAGCGCCAACGATACCGACTTCGGCGTTGCGCGGCTGCGCGGAACGGATGGAACGCTGGATACCGGGTTTTCCGAAGGTGGCAAGGTCACAGCATTTTTCGACCTGGGTGCGACCCAGAAATTCGATATCCCGAAGGCCGTCGCGATCGCCGCCAGCGGTGGTCGCATCAGCCTTGCCGGAATCGCTTACGACAGCGGGATCAACCGCTATCGCGTTGCGTTGGCCAGGTTCAATGGCGATGGGTCGGCGGATACCACTTTCTGCGACACCACGTGTACGGTGCAGGGTGACTACACCGCCATCAATACCGGTAAACGCGTCTACTTCTTTGGCCAGAACAATGCCCACACCGACATGGCAGCGGGAATGGCTCTGGCAGGCAACGGCGATATCTTCATCGTCGGCGAGACGTACGCGACGAATGGCTCTTCCAAGCGGGCTGCCATCGCGCACTTCGCTGCAAATGGCGACTACGTCAACGAAGCGCTCAATGATGGCCTCCTCGACAATGCCGCGTATCGCAGTGTGCAGCTCTCGGATGCCGATGGCCAACGCGTGTTGGTGGCGGGCGACAGCGGCCCCGGAAGCAACTTCCTTTTGCTGCAGGCGTTCTCGTTATACCTCGCCCCACTGTCCGGCTATGGCAACTGTCTGAGCACGACGGCATTCTGCTTCGCCGGCGCAACCGATGTGGGTGACGTTGGCCCCGACCAAGCTGCGTCACTCACGCTGGATCGGCAGGGCCGGGTGCTCTTCGCCAGCACGTTCATCGAGTCCACTGGCGACGTCAGGAAGTCCCTGTTCGCACGTTTCACGAACTACGGTCCCAAGCCCGACCTGATTTTCCGCAACGGCTTTCAATAGCAGCTGAAAGGCCGACAGGAGCGAACAGGGGCAGGTCCATTTGTTTGCACGTTTAGGCCGGCGGCTTGATGTCATGGTGGGACGTCGCGTATCCGTGCGCTCCCGCGGACGCTGAGCGAGAAGCCTGGTCGTCGGCAGCTTCCGCACAACGACTACTGTTCTGCGCGATTCGCATTCACTTGACCGCGATCAAGGCGCATTGCTCATCCGCCAACGATCATGCGTGCACGCTGCCACTGAGCTGGCTGGCTTACCTACGATCCGCGTCATGAGGAATTCTTGAAATGCTGTTCACGACAATCCAGCCGATTACCCCGTCGATGGCCATCGCCATCACCCACGCGATCCATGAGCTCGACCCCGACGCAACCGTTCGCGCCGAGATGTCCAGCCAGTCGATCCTGATCGCTGGCGACGTAACCGCCGACCAAGCCAAGGACGCACTGGCCAAGGCGCATTGCGCGTATTCCGTGTTCGAGCAGACCACAGAACCGGTGCACGCCCAGGGCGGACATGCCTGCTGCGGACACTGCACCTGATTCGGGAGATTGGCGGAAATGTCAGGCCAAAATTGAGCCGGGTGCAATCTCATTCTGGCCCGTGACGCTCGGGCCGCTGGGCGCCCCGGCGGCCGGATGGAGACGCAACGCCCGGCAAATAATTTGCGTCAAAGGGCGCGGAGGAATCATGCGTTTCAAACGAATGATTTCTCCGTCTCCTTAGGGGTGAATGCGGAAGAAGCCATGCGCTTCTGGGGAGACCAGTTGGGCCCACTCACGATAGACACGAAGAAGATAGACGTGGCCATCGTTCGTTTCCGCGACGGCTTCCCAGACGAGAGGCGATGAGTCCCAGTCCTTGCCCGGATGCTCGAAATGGAGCCCGGACGAAAGCAGCCGACGAATATTCGCGACGTCGATGTCGGCAGTCGCTGCTGTAACGGCGGTCAGTAGAATGAGTCTTGAAAGCGATGATTCCGGCAAGATCGTCTCGACCGGCTTGCCGACCCAAGCCTCTCTCTCGCGATAGAGCGGGCTTTTCGCGAGATCAATGAACCGATCTGCGCCGGATGACACAGGCATCGGCATTTTTTGCTGGGTTAATGCAAGCACTGAGAGCGACAGCAAGACGGATAGCATTGAACGACTCCCGAAAGGGTGGTCTCAAGGAAAACATTCTCCGAGGCCTAACGTATCGGTGTTCAGCTGCGGAAGCCAGAGGTGGCTTAGCGAGCGATGAGCCCGTCTTCTGCAACGCTTTTTCGGGAAGACCAAGCTCGTCATGCAAAGGGGAGAAGTCATCGCAGATCGTTACCGTCTTCGGCCCCTTCGCTCCAGACGGTTCAGTTGCGCGCTCGACTGAAGGGGGCGCGAAGTGCCGGATGAGGAAAAGCCGCGCCGGAAGTCATTGTTCGCGGATGAAAGGTCTTTCCCTCATCTGCCTGTCGGCACCTTTTCTCGGTGGGAGAAGGGTTTCCTTCGGGATGTTTTGAAATTCTCGACTGAACTTCGTCGTCGCACAGTCCTGCCAGCGCGCCGCTGGCGTGCTCCGAAGTCCGTACCGAACGGCGAATATATCGACTCAAGAAGTTGCAGCGGCTGAGACCGTTCAAATGATGATGAGCGGCAAGATGTCCATCTACAAACGGTACGTGGGAATCCTTCGTTCCAAACGAATGATTCCTCGATCTCGAAGGTCCGGCAACTCGACACCGCGGCGTGATGTTGCGCAGAACGGCGCGCCAGCGGACGTTGAGCGAGAAACGCGCCCGTAGACAACCGCCGCATCAATGGACCTGAGCCGTATCCCGGCGCGCTGTCGCATGGGAAAATGATGGTGACCTCCATTCGGGCCCGCAAATGAGCACGCACTGGCTGGGCGTCAAGGCATTGTTCCGCGAGATCCAGAACGTGCCGGAAGGCGATCGTGCTGCATGGCTCAATGCGCAATGTTTGGGTGAGCCGGCCCTGCACCGTGAAGTTGCGCAGCTGCTCGTGCAGCAGCGAGCGCCGGCGGGGCTCCTCGACGACGATGCCGCCACGGCGCTGAACCGCGTGGGGCCGATCGAACCTGCGGTCAATCCGTGCGGACAACGGGTTGGGCCCTATCGTTTGCTCAAGTGCATCGGTGAAGGCGGCATGGGCAGTGTGTTTCTGGCCGAACGCGATGATGAATTTGCGCAGCGCGTTGCCTTGAAGCAGATCCGCGCCGATTTCGGTGGTGCCGATATCCTTGCCCGCTTCCTGCGCGAACGCGAGATCCTCGCGCGTCTGGTTCATCCGCATATTGCGCAACTGCATGACGGCGGCGTGGCCGACGACGGCACGCCTTACTTCACACTCGAATACGTCGAAGGCGAACCGATTGCCCGCTATTGCGATGCGCAGCGGCTGAGCGTGCGGCAACGGGTCGCGTTGCTGATGAAGGTCTGCATGGCGGTCGCCTACGCCCATCGCAATCTCGTCGTGCATCGCGATCTGAAACCGTCGAATATCCTGGTGACCGCCGATGGCGACGTGAAGCTGCTTGACTTCGGCATCGCAAAACTTCTCGATGCGGAGCCCTCGCCCGGGCTGACCGTCACGCACGCGCGACTGATGACGCGCGAATATGCGGCGCCTGAACAAGTGCTCGGCGAACCGATCACCACCGCAACCGACGTTTATGTACTCGGCGTATTGCTCTACGAAATGTTGGGCGGCCGCTTGCCGTATCCGAGCGCGGAAACGGGGACAACCAGCTGGGCCACCGCGATCGTCGAACGACCGCCAGAAGCATTGAGCCGCGCGCCGCGGCGCAGTAGCGGTGCGGACGCGGTCCCCTCGGCGGATGAAATCGCCGAGCAGCGCTCGACGTTGCCGCAACGGCTGCGTCGCTTGCTGCGCGGCGATCTGGAACACATCACCCAGCGCGCGCTGGAGAAATCGCCCGATGCACGGTACGCCTCGGTCGCCGCGTTCGCTGACGATCTGAACGCCTACTGCGATGGATGTGCGTTGTCCGGCGGCAACCGCCGCTATCGTTTCACGAAGTTCGTGCGCCGCCACCGTATCCCACTCGCTCTCGGTAGCGCGCTCGCGTTGGCCATCATGGCGGGCGGCGTGGCCATCGTGATCCAGTCGCGCCGCACCGCGGTGGAAGCGCAACGTGCGCTGCGCGGCGTGCAGACCATGGCGGCGGTGAAGGATTTCCTCGTCGGGCTATTTTCGGGGGCCGATCCGCGTGCCAATGGCGGCAGGGAGCCGAGCGTGCGCGACCTGCTCGACCGCGGCGCCAAGCGCATCGATCGCGAACTTGGAAACGAGACCGCACTGCAGGCAGAACTCAAGTCCACGTTGGGCGGCATTTACTCGTGCATGGGCATGTATGCGCAAGCCATACCCTTGCAGGAGCAGGCACTGGCGACACTGGATGCCGACGGCGGGCGCGGTGCATTGGCAGCCAAGATGCTGATGGATCTGGCCAGCACCGTGCGTTCGAACGGCGATGCAACACGTTCGCGCGATCTGCTCGACCAGGCGATCACGCGCATGCAAGGACTGCCGGATGTGCCGGTGAGCACCTACGCGCGCGCTCTATATGCGCGCGTTCGTCGCGATCAATGAACACCACTACGATGTTGCGCTCGACTACGCTGATCGAAGCGAGCGCGTGGCGCGGGAACATCCGGAAGCGCCGGGCGTTCTCGGCGATGCATTGCACGCAAAGGCGTCTGCGCACTGGGGACAGCACGCGTACGCGGACGCGGTGCGGGAATTGACCGAGGCGACGCAACAGTACGCAAAGGCCGGCGCCGCTTTCGACGTATCAGCCGATGCGGCTCGCCAGACTCTGGCGCTGGTCTACCAGCAGACCGGGCAATATGCGCAGGCATTCACCCTGACCGAAAAGGTGCTGGCCACAGCTCGCGCGCTGATGGGCGAGCGTCATCCGTACGTCGCGCAGCTGCTGTCGTCCACGGGTGCAGACCTCTACCACCTCGGCAGCTATCCCGAAGCGCAGAAGCGGCTCGAAAAGGCGCTGGCCGTGCAGCAAGAATTGCTCGCCAGCGGTATCTTCTATGCAGCCGAGACGCTTGAGACGCTGGGTCTCGTGCGTGCTGCCAATAGCGAATGGGACGAGGCCGAGCACTGTATCGAACAGGCGCGCGAAAGTTGGCAGAAGCATTTTGGCCCTGCGTACTCGCACGTCACTGATACGCGCAGCGACCTGGCGTGGAGTCACCTTCAGCGCGGCCAGGGCGAACACGTGATCGCCGAACTGCGCGACGTGCTGCAGGCGCGCGCCGATGCGCACGACGCCGACACCGCGGTCGACCAGTCGCGACTGAGCGAAGCATTGCCCCAGCAGGGTCGACCCGCCGAGGCTGTGGACCTCGGGCGCGAAGCGCTCGCACAGGCGACGAGTCTGCACGGGCCATCTTCGGACGTGACAGCGACGGCACACCGCTGCCTCGGTCTCGCGATGGCAGCTGCCGGCGATGCGGATGGCGCACGCCGCGAACTGCGCGAAGCGATCGCCGTCTACGATGGCATCACGCCGAATGGCGATCACCCGCTGGCGGTGGCAACACGCATGGACCTCGGCCGGCTGCTGGCACAACAGACGGCAACCCGCGAAAAAGCGGTGCAGGTGCTCGATCGGGCGGCGCAGCAAAGCGAACATCTGTGCGGCGCCGACGATGCGCGCACACGCGAGGTCAGGCAGTTGCTGGCGAAAGTCGGGGGTACGCGCTAGGCCGACGCAAGCGGCGGCTTTCTCCTTCGCATGAGCCGATGGTGCGATCGAGGAAGTCGCATATCAGCCGCACAACCTCGATGTCCTTGTCTTTCTGAGCCAGGGGGCGGTGTAATTCTTCTGGGGTAATTCTGGCAGCCCCCGATAATTGCTTGTGGTGCCAACAGCGGGGAATTGTGCCTGGCCCCGATTTGTGGACAGGCATCGATGAATCCCTCGATTGCGCTCCTGAAGTCGTTGACGCTGCCAAAGTAACCGCGTCGCTCAGTACACCGGGATTCTGCTATTGTGGCTTTGTTAAATGGCCGTATGGAAAAGGAGATTCAAAATGCCTCGTAATCCCTTCGCATTGGTTGCGCTGATGGTATGCGCCACATTCGTCTTGATCTCCGCTCCGGCATTGGCCGCGACCGCACCACCCCTCGGGTCGTCCAGCACCTACGGTGTCGTTTCGAGCACTTTTACCAATGCCAATACTTCCCCGCAAACCATCGTTAATGGCGATGTTTGTTATACGACGGCGCCGGTAACACCACCCCTCACAATTACCGGCGCAACGCTGACGCCTTGTCCTCCCGCAACCGGGGTGGACCAAGGTCTCGCCTTGGCGAATCTGAATGGTCAGCCTTGTGTTTCCCTGGGCGCAGGAGCGGTTGCCCTGGACGCGGTAATCGTCGGAGCCAATCCGCCTGGGACCATTCCTCCTGGATGTTATTCCAGTGGTGGCGCAATGAATGTAACCGTGTCCACGACCGTGACTCTCACGGGCGGCGGCGTTTACATCTTTAGGCCGGGCGGGGCGCTTAACACCGGAGCCGATTCCAAGGTTGCGTTG
This sequence comes from Dokdonella sp., assembly GCA_039919785.1. GTDB lineage: Bacteria > Pseudomonadota > Gammaproteobacteria > Xanthomonadales > Rhodanobacteraceae > Dokdonella_A. The sequence continues at coordinate 9,732 of JBDSFA010000233.1, forward strand.
GTCGGTGGCGCGTGCGCTTCCGATGTATTTTGGGCGCCCGTCGGCGCCACGACACTCGGAGCAAACTCGGCGCTATCAGCGACGCCTACGTTCGCGGGAAATATCCTTGATGCGGCGGGGATCACGATAGGGCATTTTGCAAACTTGACCGGAAGAACCTTGGCCTTTGGTGGAACCGTTACGACAGATGCAAATACGATTACTGTCCCCAGGTGCACCTCATCCGGCGGCGTCGTCACAGCCGCTCCAACGCTTTCTGAATGGGCGCTGCTCGCGTTGACGCTGCTCCTCGCATGGACGGCCGTTGCCGTGATGCGCAGGCGAAACACCCTCAAGGTATGACGTCGCACGCGGCCGCACAGCGCAGCACGAAGCACTGAGAATTGAGTTGTCGAAGCTGTCAGAGCGGACGGAGGTGCTCTGTCCCTGTTCCCGCTCCCTTGCAGGAACAGGCGCTGGGAACCCTCGATTCCGAAGGCGGGCGCGTTGCATTGCAGGTGCTGGCGAAAACCGCGGGTGCGAAATAGGCGGATGCGGCGGATGCGCCGGTTGCCATGGGCGGAGGTTCATGGCACGCGACGGATGCGCGAGGAGGGCGTCAACTCTGCGCGACTCGATGGTGAGATCTCGCCTGTATCCGGCGATGGTTTTCGGAAAATTGAACCTGACGCCTGTTCCGGATCCCTATTTGCGATGGTCTCCCTTCATCTTGCAGGTCGGGATCAGATGTGAGTGAAAAGCAAATAAATAAACATCAACACCGCCATTACCGCATACACCAAGGGATGGAGAATGCGGTCTCGAGATCGGGTCACGGCGTAACACTTCGCGCAAACCTGACCTTTCGTATACCAGCCGTAGCCCGACAAGTTGATCATCTGTCCGGAGTGCCCGCCCAGTGGGGTGCCGCATCTCGCGCACCTGTCCTGCAGGTTGCGAGCCTCACCCACTTTTGCATTGCGACGGTCCAGTACTTCCGTGGCAGCCACGATTGCCAGCGTTCCGATTACGCTCAGCAGGGACATAGCCGTGACCGATTGAGCGCCGTTTGACATTCAGGCGAGCAGGCAAGCAGCGCCGCCAGCGGAAACACGTTCCTATCGCCATTCCTCGTGTGGCCAGGCCACCGCACCACGGCGGACTCGCGCCGCGGAGTCCGTTGCTGGATCTCATCGTCGATCACTGCGCACATCGGTGTCTCCTGTTCGTGGGTAACATCTGAGCCGCGAATCAATAGCACATTACACCGCTGCCGCGATGTGCTCGATGCTACCGAAAACGATCCGCAGTGGTCAGCTTGAGCGAAAGTCACGCGGCACCAACGAAGATTGGCAGGCTCGCTACTAACTGCCGAAGGAAATTACACTTGGCGACGATCCGTCCCGATTCGCCACTCCTGCGCCGTTTCCGGCTCGTATGGCCGTCAATGGGGAGGGAGGAATCATGCGTTTCCATGCGTTTCAAACAAATAATTCCTCCGTCTTCCGATCGAACCTGAGCCTGAGGGTTCCCGTCACTTCATGCGCGCCAAGCAGCTCGGAATACGGTGCTCTGACCCTGCTCTGACTCCGCTCCCCTTGGCAATTCCAACGCGAGCTGTGCCTCAAAAGCCCTCCCCTTCAAGGGGAGGGTTGGGTGGGGATGGTGTCCATTGCCCCCCGCGCAGCACGTCAGTCGTTGCATTCAGTGGGCCATCAGCTGTGATGGTGTTTGCGAAGAGAGCAACGCGGCTGAAACCGATCTAAAAAAGTGCGCACGCGCATCCAATTCATGGACGGGTGCACCTATTTATTGCACGCGCGAGTACGCCGGATGCTCTCGAGCAAAGATTTCGTGCGCGCTTGACTGCGCCGCCGAATGCCCGCGAGCATCCATTTCATGCGCGGTCGACTGCAGTGGATGCTCGCACGCATCCATTTCATGCACGCTTGAGCATATTTTGCTCAATGCCTCCTGCGCGATCAGACCGTGTCGACTGGATTTCGTCCAACGTGGGATAAAACATTTCCAACGTTGCATCAATTTGTTGCACGCACGCATGAAATATTTGCTCGCGGGCATCCGCCGCCGTCGAGCATGCATCCGCGATTTGGAAATGCCCTTGCGGCGCTGTTGCGTTCGCGGTGATTCCAATCGACAGGTAACAAAAAAGCCGCATCGCTGCGGCTTCGGGGCGCGAATCTAAGGGGACGTAGTTCCATCTAATGGGACCGAGGCAGTTGAACGTAAGATGGCCGAGCGCGCGTTGAACGGACCAGCGAGTTGCCGGCCGAGCGGCAGGTCGCGAGGCGCATTGCTTGAGTACAAGCGCGCTTAACTACTTCCGTCTCTTGGATTGTCCGGCCCCTTGGATTGTTCCTGATCGGGCCAGCCTTGGACGGCCATCGTCCGCCTCCGATCTCACCGTGAAGGACAAGGTGCTCTTATCCAATTGCCTGTCCCGTTCTCTATCCAGTCAATCGAAGCCATCCTCGAAGATGACATCGGCCTCACCGGCGTACATGGCCGCGTCTCCAATTACCGAGAAGACGCCGCACGTGTTGGGGAGCGCATCGGATTGCGCGGCGACGATGAGCCGGTAGGACCCGGGTGGCAGGCCATCCAGCGAAATGGGGCTAGCTGAGTCGCCGCTGCCCACGCAGGTTGCGTCCTCGCAACTGTCAGCGCCATGGGAGAGGTACATGACCGGAGAGAACGGCTGGGTGCCGGAGATCAGGATATGGCCCGAGGGATTGTGCAACACGAACTGCACGACGTAGTTGGGTCCCGGGTTCTGCAACATCCCGCCACACAGGTTTCCCAACTGCTCGCCGCCACAGGTGGTCCCCGTCACAGGTTCGGGCATCGAGGGAAACATGCCTGGTGTGTTACAGGTTTGCGCGATCGTTGGCGCACTGGCGCAGAGTATCGTCAGGAGCGTGCCGGCGATTGCGGCATCACGAAGCGGGTAGAGAGCAACGCCTGTGTTTCGAAGAGTCGTCTTCATGGTGTCGTCCTTTGATGGGGCTTGCCGATTGTTGGAGGTCGTGTCCGCAACGTGGGTCGTAAAGTAAACGAGTTTCGTC
>JBDSFA010000376.1:0-15563 GCA_039919785.1 Dokdonella sp.
AGGCGACCGATGATCGCGTGACCCGCCTCGTGATACGCGGTCAGCTTCTTCTCGGCGTCGCTCATGAGCATCGAGCGGCGCTCGGCACCCATCATGATCTTGTCCTTGGCCTTCTCGAAATGGATCATGCGTACTTCGCGGCAATTCTCGCGCGCAGCGAACAGCGCCGCCTCGTTGACAAGGTTGGCGAGATCGGCACCCGAGAATCCGGGTGTTCCACGAGCAATCGTCATCGGCTCGACGTCGCTGGACATCGGCACCTTGCGCATGTGCACCTTGAGGATCTGTTCGCGCCCGCGCACGTCCGGCAACGGCACCGTCACCTGGCGGTCGAAGCGGCCCGGACGCAGCAACGCCGGATCGAGCACATCGGGGCGATTGGTTGCGGCAATCACGATCACACCTTCGCTGCCCTCGAAGCCATCCATCTCCACCAGCAACTGGTTCAGGGTCTGCTCGCGCTCGTCGTGTCCGCCACCAAGGCCAGCGCCACGGTGACGACCAACCGCATCGATTTCGTCGATGAAGATGATGCACGGCGCCTGCTTCTTCGCTTGCTCGAACATGTCGCGCACGCGCGCAGCGCCAACGCCGACGAACATCTCGACGAAGTCGGAACCGGAGATCGAGAAGAACGGCACCTTGGCCTCGCCCGCGATCGCCTTTGCGAGCAGGGTCTTGCCGGTACCCGGCGAACCGACCATGAGCACGCCGCGCGGGATCTTGCCGCCAAGCTTGGTGAACTTGGATGGATCGCGCAGGAATTCGACCAGTTCGGAGACCTCTTCCTTCGCTTCATCGCAACCGGCGACATCGGCAAATGTGATCTTGATCTGGTCTTCGCCCTGCAATTTCGCGCGCGAACGTCCGAACGACATCGCACCCTTGCCGCCTGCGCCCGCCTGCATCTGGCGCATGAAGTAGATCAGCAGCCCGATGAAGATCAGGATCGGCACCCAATCGAGCAGGATGCGCCACAGCGGCATCACGTTGTCCTGCGGCGTCTGGCGCACTTCGATGTTCGCCTTCGCGAGCACGTCCAGCAATTGCTTGTTGCCGTCGATCGGGACGATCGTCGACACCTGCGAACCATCCTTGAGTTTCGCCGTCGCCTTCGAGGGAATCTCGGCACTGAATGTGACGGACGCGATGCCGCCATTGCCGACCTGCTGCGTGAAATCCGAGTACGCCACGTCCGACGGCGCGGCCGAGTGCGGATTGAAACTCTGAAAAACAGTCAGCAGCACGACGGCAATGACCGCCCAGAGCAGCAAATTCTTGACCATGTCATTCATAAGACGAGTCCCTCGCAAGCGTCCATGGACTGCTTACGAACAATGGAATTGATTGGATGCAAGTGGAGCATGAATCGTTTACCTCTCAGCCGCGCTTGCCGGTAGCCAGCGCATACACCTCGGGACTGCGTGCCCGCGAGGCCTTGGGTTTGCGAATGCTGACGCGCTCATACCCAGCACGCAAGCGCCGCACGAAATCATCAAACCCCTCACCCTGAAATATCTTGGTGAGGAACGAGCCACCACTGCGCAAATGCGCCGCGGCAAATTCTTCAGCCAGCTCCACCAGATGCATTGAGCGCGGCTGGTCGACTGTGCTCATGCCACTCATATTGGGGGCCATGTCGGAGAGCACAAGATCGACCTGCGAACCCTCCAATGCCTGTTTCAATTGTTCCACCACCGCATCCTCGCGAAAGTCGCCGAGAATGAAGTCGACCCCGGCGATTCCCTCCATCGGCAGGATATCCAGCGCAATCACGCGCCCCTGCCATACTCCATTTTTCTCGCCTAGCCGTTCACGCGCTACCTGCGACCAGCTTCCGGGCGCTGCACCCAGGTCGACAATGAGCATGCCCGGCTTGAGGAGGCGGTCACGCTCGATCAGTTCCTCCAGTTTGAACACCGCGCGTGAACGCCAGCCTTCGGCCTGCGCACGTTTCACGTACGGATCGCTGAAATGTTCCTTCAGCCAGCGGGTGCTGGATTTGCTGCGCGGCGGCATCGCTCGAAAATCCTGGGGAAACGCGACATCGCGCCTGTTGGAGTGTCCGCACCTGTCCGTGCGGGCTATGGCGAGGAATTCGCCTGACTTCGCATGATAACCTGTACGGCCTGCGCGGCTCCGTACCGCCTGTCCTCATTCGGCGTCCATTCATGCCCACTCCACGCACTCCACGGCGCACCACGCGTTCTCCGACCGCCGGCAAAGGCCTGCGATCCGAAGGTCCGGCACGCGCAAAGCCGCGCACCGGAAAACCGCGCACACGTCCGGGACAAACCGTCGAACACCGCAAGCCGCGCGTAACAGGAACCCGCCCGGAGCCGTTCGAGCGCAAGAAGCCGCGCACCGCGGGCGGCCGCCCTGTGTCATCGTCCGAGCGATCGAAAGCGCGTCCTGCCAGCACCTACGCTGAGCGGCCGATCGAGCGCGAAAAACCACGCGCTGCGCCGACGACTCGTGAAACGGGTCCTTTGACGGCGTCGCAGAAGCGTTATCTGCGCGGACTCGCGCATGACCTCAAAGCCGTCATCCTGGTCGGCCAGAAAGGCGTGACCCCTGCCCTGCTCGGCGAACTTGAAGGCGCGCTCGCGTTTCACGAGCTGATCAAAGTCAAGCTAGCCGACGACGATCGCGAATCGCGTGCCGTGTCGATCGAGCAGATCCGTGCCAGCTCCGGCGCCGAAGTCGTGCAGACGATCGGCAAGATCGCGTGCTTCTACCGCCGCAATCCGGAGCGCGCGCAATTCACCTTTCCCCGCTGAGTGCACGATGCAGCTGAGTCAGGACTTGCCTGAAGGCTACCTGTTTTTCCGCGCCTGCACCGCGACGACGGTGACAGTCGTCGATCGCACGCTGACCCGCAGCTTCCTGCTCGCGCCGGACCGTCTGATTGAAAACTGGCCGGTGTTCAGCGCCGATCAGTTCGATCTTGCCGCGGTGGATGCAGTTGCCGCGCTCGATCCCGAGGTTGTGCTGCTGGGCACCGGAGCGCGGCAGATCTTCCCCCCGCGCGAAGCGCAGGCAGCCCTGCTGCGACGGCGTATCGGTATCGAAGTGATGGACAACGCCGCTGTTTGCCGTACCTACAACCTGCTCGCGGGCGAAGGTCGGCGCGTCATCGCGGCGATCATGCTCGGTTCCGAAGGCTGAACAAGCGGACCAAGCCGCAAGTCCGGTATGCAATCATTCCTCGAAGCGACGCGGTATCTCCATTCACGCCTGGTCGTTCAATGCGTTGCCCTGCGACAGCTTGCGTAAACGCTTCAGTGCTTCTTCCTGGATCTGACGCGCACGTTCGCGCGAAACGCCGAGGTCGCGACCGATGTCCGCTAGCGATTGCACTGGCGTGCCGTCGAGGCCGAAACGCCGCTGCAGCACCAGACGCTGCCGATCGTTCAGCGTCATGATCAGCTCGTTCAAGCGTTCGCCGCTGATCGCAAGCGAACTCTCGGACACGGCCGCGTCATCGCTCTCCTGGATATAGCCGATCAGCGCGCGTTCGCCCGCATCCACGGCATCGAGCGAACCGATACGCTCGCTCACGCGAAACAGTTCAGCCACATCCTGTACCGCCTTGCCCACGGCAGCCGCAATCTGATCCAGACTCGGCGCTGCACCGAGGCGAGCGGCCAGTTCGCGCTCCGCGCGCAATACCTGCGCCAGCTCGCGCAGCACGTGCACCGGTATGCGCACGGTGCGGCCCTGATTCATGATCGCCGACTGCACCGCTTCGCGAATCCACCACACGGCATAGGTCGAGAAGCGCAGACGTCGCTGCGGATCAAATTTTTCGACCGCGCGGATCAGACCAAGATTACCCTCCGCAATCAGGTCGAGAAAGGCCACTCCCCGTCCGACATACGGTCGCGCGATGCTGACCACGAGACGCAGGTTTGATTCGATCATGCGTCGACGCGCCTCGGCATCGCCGATCTGAACGCGTTCGGCGAGCGCCCATTCCTCATGCGCTTCGAGCAACGGGATCAGTCCGATCTCACCGAGATAGGCGCTGGTGGACGTGCGCGCTTCCTCGTCCTGCGGCTCCACCGCATCGACAAGGTCGAGCAGTTCCTCGGGCGTGGATTGCGGTTCGTCGGGAATCGGCGCGGTCACCAGCGGAGCTTAGCGCTGTCAGCGTCGCGGCAGATAGTCGACAGGATTCGCCGGCTTGCCGTTCTTGCGGATCTCGAAATGCAGCGAGTCACGGCTGGCGCTGCTCGACCCCATCTCCGCGATCATCTGCCCCGCCTTGACGCGGTCGCCTTCCTTGACCAGTCGCTTGCGGTTGTGACCGTACGCGGAGAGAAAGCTCGGGCTGTGCTTGACGATGATCAGTTCGCCATAGCCGATAAGGCCATTGCCGCTGTAGACGACAGTGCCGTCGGCAGCGGTGCGCACGGAGTCGCCTGCCTTGCCCGCAATGTCGATGCCTTGTTTGGTCGGATCGCCACCGACATAGCCGACGACGACCTGGCCATCGGCCGGCCAGCGCCAGGCGACTTCGCCGGACCCGCTCGATACCGCCGACGGCGACGGTGGCGCGGGTGACGACGGAAGAGGTGCCGCCGAAACCGTGCTTGCAGGTTTGACCGTCGCTGCAGGGACATTCGTTGCTGCGGGCGATGAAGGCGGAGTCGATGCAGGCGGCGGCGATGCGCTCGCGGTTGCCGAATGTTCGGTTACGTTCTCGAACGCTGCGGGGGCCGGAGATGAAGGTGCAGCGGGTCTGGTCGATCCGGGCGCCGTCGCCGCAGCGGATGGAACGTTCCTCGACGAATGCGGCGCGGCCGTCGCCACCGTGGGCGATGAAGAATTGGTTGCGGGAGCAAGCCGAAGCTCGCGCCCGACAAAAATCGTGTAAGGCGCAGTGATGCCATTCCATGCCGCCAGATCGCGATAATCCATGCCGTGGCGGAACGCGATGCTGTACAGGGTGTCGCCACGCTCCACGCGATAGGTGCCGCCGCGGGCGGCGGCAGGCCGCGACCCAGTTGGATGTGTCACGCTGTTGCGTTGCGATCCACCGAGACTGCGATCTTCCACAGGTGCCGGCCCGGTCGAAGCGCATGCTGCGAGCAGCAGCGCCGCCAAGGCTGGAGCCAGCGCGAGACCGCGTCCAGAATATCTTTTCATGGCAATAGTTTACCGAAAGAACTTAAAGTAGGTAATAAGGCCGACGATCAACACGATCACAGCCCAACCTATCCATTCGATCCAACGATGCAATGCCTCTTCAGCGCGCTTGCCGCCAAGGCGGATAAGGCCCGCGAGCAGGAATACGCGCTTGCCGCGGCCGACGATCATGCCGCCAATAAAGGGCAGCATGGGCATGCCGACAATGCCCGAAGCCCAGGTGAATATCTTCAACGGCACCGGGATAAAACCGGCAGCCACGAGCAGCCAGAATGCGTTCCAGGGGTGCGCGAGCACCTGGCCGCGCAGTTCGTCGACCTTCGCATCGATACTCGGCAGCCAGCCGAGCCATGCGAGCAGCGGGCGCACCGCATCGAACGCGTAGTGCCCCAACGCATAACCAACCAGCGCGCCAAGCACGGAGCAGACGAGGCTGATCGCGGCATAGCGCGCCCAGCGTTGCGGCTTGGCCAGCACCATCGGCGCGAGCATGATTTCCGGCGCAACCGGGAAGATGATCGCTTCGACGAAGCTCAGTCCGGCAAGGAAACGCTCGGCTTGCGCATGCGCAGCCCACACCAGCGCGCGCTCATAGAGCGGACGGAACAACTTCATCGTGCCGATTCCTTGAGCAGCTCCGTTGCGGCAACGATCACCCGATACCCCCAAGCAGGGGCACGAAGCTGACCGCACCGAGCGACTCGCGCAGCCAGCCGTTGTCGTCCGCGCGCACACGCAGCAGGGTCTGCCGGCCGGGCGGTCCGACCGGCGCAATCAGGCAACCATCCGGCGCGAGTTGTGCGAGCAAGGCGTCTTCCAGTTGGGTGCCGGCGGCAGTCAGGATGATCGCGTCGAACGGCGCTTCGTCCGGCCAGCCGAGACGACCATCGGCGTGGCGCGAACGCACGTTCTCGATGGCGATCTTGCGCAAGCGTCGGCGCGCGTTGCGCAACAATTCGTCGATGCGTTCGACGGTGAACACTTGCTCGACCAGTTTCGCGAGCACCGCGCACTGGTAACCCGAGCCGGTGCCGATCTCGAGCACGCGACGCGGCATCTTTGCCTCGATCAAGGCCTCGGTCATGCGCGCAACGACATAGGGTTGCGAGATCGTCTGTCCCTGGCCAATCGGCAGCGCCGTGTCCTCGTACGCGCGCGATGCGAGCGCCTCGTCGATGAATAGATGTCGCGGCAACTGGCGCATCACATCAAGCACCCGGCGGTCGCGGATGCCTTCCGCGATCAGGCGCTCGATCAGGCGATCACGCGCGCGCTGCGAGGTCATACCCACGCCCTGCGCGGCCGAATCGCGTCGCGAGAACAGGCTCATGCGCAGGCCCTCATGCGCGGCCGGCAAACGCGGGCTGCAACGCCATGACCCAGCCGCTGACTTTCTCCAGTGCCTGGAAGCGTGTCAGGTCGACGTGGATCGGCGTGATCGACACATAACCGTCGCGCACCGCATTGAAGTCCGTGCCGGGACCGTCATCGGCAACATCGCCTGGTGGGCCGATCCAGTAGATCGGGCGACCGCGCGGATCGGTTTGCGCGATGCACGCTGCGGACCGATGACGCCGACCCAGGCGCGTGACAGCGAGGCCACGGATTTCATTCCACGGCCGATCGGGCACATTCACATTGAGGATCGTGTCGGCCGGCAACGGATCGACGAGCAGGCGACGCATCAGCAGCAGCACCGCTTCGGCTGCGCTGTCGTAGTGCACGCCGACGTGATCGCGCGAAACCAGCGAAACGGCAATCGCGGGAAGGCCGAGGAAGCGCCCTTCCATCGCCGCCGAAACCGTGCCGGAATAGATCACGTCGTCGCCGAGGTTGGCTGAATTGTTGATGCCGGAAACGACAATATCCGGCTCATGGTCGAGCAGGCCCGACAACGCGATGTGCACGCAATCGGTCGGTGTGCCCGTGACGCAATAGCTACCGTTCTCGAGGCGAACCGCCCGAATCGGCGCGTCTAGGGTCAGCGAGTTGCTGGCGCCGGAGCGATCGCGGTCCGGTGCCACGACGGTGACTTCGCCGACTTCGGCAAGGCGCGCCGCCAGCACCCGGATGCCGAGCGCATCGACACCATCATCATTGCTCACCAGAACTCGCATGCGGTTTCCTGCTCGGAGTGCGTCGCGGCGTCAAAACGCAGCAGACGGTCTCGGGATGTGTCGCGTAAACCACGAATAATAGCGGATTCAACGAAGGCGCCGCAGGCTCTGCGTTGCAGGGTAGTGCTTCCTCCCCCCGTTCGCGCTGAGCGTAGCTCGCACAGCGAGCGGAGTCGAAGCACAACTGCGCTGCACTTCGACTCGGCCCTGCGGGCCGCAGTCTGTCCTGACCCCGCCAAAGAGCTCAGTGTGGACGGATGCTCAACGTCGGCCGCCGCCCAATGCTGCAAAGATCGCGAAACTGCGATTCGAATGGTTCTGCTAGCCTGCGCACATGCCTGTCGACGACGATACCAGCGACGATGCACGCCTGTTTCGCGATGCGATCGGGCATGTGCGTGTGCTCAAGCCTGCTGCGGTTGCCGCGCCTTCGCGTATCCGCCCGGCGCCGGAACCGACCCAGTTCCTGCTCGATGAAGCCAAGGTTCGTGGCGAGCTGCTGACGCATGTGATCGATCCAGCGCAGATTGAATCCGGCGACGAAATCACCTATCTGAAACCGGGCCAGCAATCGCGCCTGCTGACACGCCTGCGGCGCGGCCAGTTCAGCGTGCGTGCCGAGATCGACCTGCACGAAATGATCAGCGCCGTTGCGCGCGAGGCAATTCGCGAATTCCTCGACGACTGCCGACACCATGACGTTCTGTGCGTGCGCATCGTGCACGGCAAGGGTTTGCGCTCGAGGGCTGCAGGTCCAGTGCTGAAGCAGCTGACCGATTCGATGCTGCGGCGGCGTGCCGACGTGCTCGCCTTCACATCGGCACGTCCGGCGCAAGGCGGCACCGGCGCGGTGATCGTGTTACTGCAGAAGAAGTAAATTGCGCGACGAGCGAACGAGGCCCGCGCTTGTGCGCGCGGTGATGTCAGGCCCGGCAATCCGATTCTCCCGGTGCACGCACGACCGGGTGATTGGATTTTTGCAAAGCGCGTTCGAGCAACGAACTCCAGCCCGATAGCACGGGGTGCCGGCGTGAGTTTCCAGAAATTCAGCCGCTGACACACAAACGCGCCAAAACCCGGGCCGAGCTCCCCCAGCCGAGGTTGCCGGCGTTCCGGCAAACGCCTCGAACGATCAACCATCCGTGGGTTTGGTGCGCGCGCTCGTCGTCGGATAATTGATCCATACGACGGTCGCGCCACGCTTCAGCGCCCACTGGTTGACCGTGATGATCTTGCCGTAGTCAACATCGTCATACATCGACTGATGATGGGCGAGCCGGGAGTTGCTTGCGGTTCCTGCGCATGCCGTAAGCCCGAGGCAGAGCACGAGCCCGGCGCCGATTGCGAACATTTTCATGACGACCTCCGCTGCAATGACGCGGTCGTCGCGCCGATCGCTACGACCGCAAAGTCAGCCTACGCCGGTTCGTCGTCGTCGGCACTCGCTGCAGCGTCAAGAGACGTCGATTGGACGTAGGGCGCCCGATCGGCATGCCAGCCGCACAATTCCCGCAACACGGTCGTCGCGAAAGCACCGCTGCCCAAGCTGAATTGGGTCACCCACACATCATCGGCTTCCCAGGCATGCGTTAGATCGTCGACGCTGAGGCGCAACGCGCGGCGTTCCTGCTCCAGCCCGGCCTGCTCCAACCCGCGCGCCAAGGCGGCGTGTGCTTCGACCGTCGCGCGTTCGAGCGCCTGCGTCGCACCCGTACTGCGCAGTTCGCCCCTGCCCCACATCGGACCGGTCGGATGGATATCGAGCGACACTAATCGCTGCGCCAGGTCGTCGTTCCATGGCTCGGGGCCGAAGATCGCGTGCGAGCCGCCGAGCATCCACACGTCGCCATCGAGCGCGCGATCCCACGTCGCCGCGGCAACCCGCACGGCAAGCACGTCGTTGAACAACGCCGAGCGCGCGGCGGACAAGGCGATGCTTCGCTGGGGTCGCGGCATGCGGCGACCGCCGAACAAGGCATGCGCGAGTGCGACGTTCTGGCCATCGCGACCAAACCGCTGTTCGCCGAAATAGTTCGGCACGCCTCGCTCGCGCAGTATCGCCAGGCGCAACTCGACCGCATCGCGATCGCCGCGGACATCGCGCACACGGATGTTGAAACGGTTGCCGCGATGCGCCCCGCGCTTGAGCTTGCGGTTATGGCGCGTGGCGGACAGCACGCGCACGCCGGGAATGGCGAGCGCGGCCCAATCCGGATCGGCCCGGCCCGGCAACTGCACGGTGAAGGTCTGGCGCGTGATCGCATGGCGATCCTTGAGACCGGCGAATCCGACCATCATCGGCGCAACGCCCGCGGCGACGGCGAGTTGACGCGCAACCCATTCGGTATTCGCGCCTTCCTTCTCGATCAGCAGGAATGCGTGTTCGCCAACGCCGCTCGGTTCGAAACCGAGGATCTCCTCGACGCGGAAGTCTGCCGTCTGCGCGCGCAACACGCCTTCGAACACCGGGCCGCCGTACGCATACGGCAACGCGTCGCTCACGTTTCGGTGTCCGGTTCGAGTCGACTGATCAGCGCTCGGAGTTCCGGATCCTGATTGCTGCCAACCGTCGTCGACGCGCTCCGGCGCTGCAGCAGCACGACCGCAAACGCGGCAATGCCTTCGCCACGGCCGGTGAAGCCGAGCTTCTCGCTGGTCGTCGCCTTGACACTGACATCGCCGATCGCGCAGCCCAGGTCACTCGAAAGATTGCGCCGCATCGCTTCGACATGCGTTGCGATTTTTGGGCGCTCGCACACCACGGTGATGTCCGCGTTCGACAGCACGTACCCTTGCTCCATCACCAACGCTGCGCAATGCAACAGGAAATGCCGGCTGCTGACGTTCTTCCAGCGTGCATCGGTTGGTGGAAAATGATGACCGATGTCACCGAGCGCCAGCGCACCGAGCAATGCGTCGCACAGCGCGTGGATCACTACATCACCATCGGAGTGCGCGATCAGGCCATGCTCGTGCGGAATCGAGACGCCCGCGAGAACGACGTGGTCGCCGGGTCCGAATGCGTGGACATCGATGCCTTGACCTATACGCATGGGGTTCTTCTATCCGGATTGGTGCAACAGAAAATCGGCGAGCGCCAGATCAGCGAACGTCGTTACCTTGATATTGCTCTCTGCGCCTTCGACGAGCAAAGGCCGCTGGCCAGTGCGTTCGATCGCCATCGCCTCGTCGGTGATGGCAACGCCATCGCGCTCGGCGCGCTCGAGCGCAAGCGTGAGTTCGCCGCGCCGGAATAACTGGGGCGTCAACGCACGCCAGCGCGCCTCGCGTGGCTCGGTCGCGATGACACAAGCGTCGCTATCGGAAAGTTTCAACGTGTCGCGCAGCGGCGCCGCCAACAATGCGCCGCCCGCTGGCACGCCGAGCTCGATCAGGCGTGCGATATCCGCAACCAGGACACAGGGCCGCGCTGCATCATGAACCAGCACGAAGGCATCGGCGCTGACCGTTGATGGCAATGCGCGCAACCCGGCCAGCACCGAACCGCTGCGTTCGGCAGCACCGATCGTCGTACGCACGGGTTTGCTGGCGATCGTCTCGGTCTTCGGCCAATGCGCATCGTCCGCCGCGAGCACGATCATCAGGCCAGCGATAGCGTCGCTCGCTGCAAGTCGCTGAAGGGTCCACATCAGCAACGGTCGACCCGCCAGCATGACGTACTGCTTCGGCAGCTCCGCGCCGAAACGGGCACCACGCCCGGCCGCGGGCACGACACACCAAAGCGTCTCAGCGGCCGCCATTCGCGCCGACCTCGCTGTCGGACCTGCTTTCTCCGGCAGCCGGTTCGACCACCTGATAGAACGTCTCGCCGGGTTTCAACAGGCCGAGCTCGGAACGCGCGCGCTCCTCAACCGCCTCGTCGCCGTGCTTCAAATCCTCGACCTCGGCGGACAGGGTCTCATTGCGCTTCTTCAGCTGCGCATTCGCGGCCTTCTGCTCGGCGACACGCTGTTCGATCCGCCAGACATCGCGCAACGCGCCCTGACCCGTCCACAGATGCACTTGCAGTGCAATCAGAAGGATAAGCAGGACAAGGGCGACCCAGCGCAGCACTCCCGGAAAACCTCAGCGTCCGAACAACGGCAGATTCGGGAACGCATCCTTGCCGGCATAGCGCGCATCAGCGCCAAGCGCCTCCTCGATGCGCAGCAACTGGTTGTACTTGGCGACGCGATCGGAGCGGCACAGCGAACCGGTTTTGATCTGCGTCGCCGTAGTCGACACCGAAAGATCCGCAATCGTCGTGTCTTCGGTTTCGCCGGAACGATGCGAAATGATCGACGCGTACTTTGCCTTCTCGGCCATCGCGATCGCATCGAGCGTTTCGGTCAGCGTGCCGATCTGGTTGACCTTGATCAGGATCGCATTTGCGATGTGCTTGTCGATGCCTTCCTGGAAGATCGCCGTATTCGTCACGAAGAGATCGTCACCGACGAGCTGCACGGCCTTGCCAAGCTTGTCGGTCAGCTTCTTCCAGCCGTCCCAGTCGCCTTCGGCCATGCCGTCTTCAATCGTCACGATCGGATATTTCGCGCACCACCCCGCGTAGAACTCGATCAGCTGTTCCGGACTCAGCACCTTGCCCTCGCCTTCGAGGTGATAGGCGCCATCCTTGAAAAACTCTGAACTCGCGACATCCAGGCCGAGCCAGATATCGCGACCGATCCGGTAGCCCGCTTTTTCGACCGCGGCGAGGATGATCTCGATCGCTTCCTCATTCGATTTCAAGTTCGGCGCGAACCCGCCTTCATCTCCCACCGAGGTTGACAGGCCGCGCGCCTTCAGCACGGATTTCAACGCGTGAAAGACTTCGGTACCCGCGCGCAGCGCCTCGGCGAAATTCGGAAGACCGATCGGCAGGATCATGAATTCCTGCATGTCGACGTTGTTGTCCGCATGCGCACCGCCGTTGATGATGTTCATCATCGGCACTGGCAGGCGCGCCATGCGATCGCCCGCTAGATGCTTCCATAGCGGCAGCTTCTTCGACGCCGCGACCGCGTGTGCATTCGCGAGCGACACGCCAAGCAGCGCGTTCGCGCCGAGCTTGCTCTTGTTCGGCGAGCCGTCGAGTGCAATCAGCTTTTCATCGAGACCGCGCTGATCGTCGGCATCAAAACCCCGCAACGCATTCGCAATCGTCGTGTTGACGTTGGCGACCGCATTCTTCACGCCCTTGCCGAGATAGCGCTTCTTGTCGCCATCACGCAATTCAACCGCTTCGCGCGAACCGGTCGATGCGCCGCTTGGCACCATCGCACGGCCGCAGGAACCGTCGGCGAGCGTGACTTCGGCTTCGAGGGTGGGATTGCCGCGGGAATCGAGGATTTCGCGGGCGTGGATCTTGGAAATGCTGGTCATCGTGGTCTCAGTGGAAGGGCACTAGGAAATCGGCAATCGGCGCGAGGCGCACCGGAGGGAAATTCTCGACTACCGCGTCGCGCATACGTGACGCCGCGTCTTCATGCATCGGCTGCGCGAATGCCAGCGTGATCGCATCGGCATCGGCCCATTGCGCATAGCCGTAGAACAAACCATCGTCGCCACGATGCAGGCGCGAACCATGCGAACCGCGCTCGCGCAACTGGCGCGTGATCAACGACCACGCATCGACGAAGGTCTCTTCGCGATCGGGCCGCACGCGCCAGCGATACAGCACCATCAGGTTCGATTGTGCTGTCATGAATTGTCGGCGCAACCCCGTCGCTTGGCGACCCGGTCGAAATCCACGAGCAGTTCGAGCAGCGATTCCATCTTGCCAAGCGGCCATGCATTCGGCCCGTCGCTGAGCGCCTTGTCCGGATCCGGATGCGTTTCCATGAAGATACCGGCAATGCCGACGGCAACCGCGGCTCGCGCGAGCACCGGCACGAATTCGCGCTGGCCACCGGACTTGCCATCGGCACCACCCGGCAGCTGCACCGAGTGCGTTGCATCGAACACGACCGGGCACTGCGTATCGCGCATCACGGCGAGGGAACGCATGTCGGAGACGAGATTGTTGTAGCCAAAGCTCACGCCGCGCTCGCACACCATGATCTGCTCGTTGCCGGTTGCCTTCGCTTTCGCGGAGACGTGCTTCATCTCCCAAGGCGACAGGAACTGGCCTTTCTTGATGTTGACCGGCTTGCCGGCGCGACAGACGTTCTGGATGAAATCGGTCTGTCGGCAAAGGAAGGCTGGCGTCTGCAGCACATCGACGACGGAGGCGACTTCATCCATCGGCGTGTATTCGTGCACGTCGGTCAACACCGGCACACCTATCTGGCGCTTCACTTCTGCGAGCACCTTGAGGCCTTCCTCCAGGCCCGGGCCGCGGAAACTCGTGCCCGAGGTTCGGTTCGCCTTGTCGAAGCTGGACTTGAAGATGAAGGGAATGCCGAGCTTGCCGGTAATTTCCTTGAGCGTCCCCGCGGTGTCGAGCTGCAACTGCATGGACTCGATGACACATGGACCCGCGATCAGGAACAGCGGCCGGTCGAGGCCTACTTCAAAGCCGCACAGCTTCATCGCGGGAGCGCCGTTGTGGGAGCGGCGGAAGCCGCGATGCTTGTGATATCTGCGCGAACACCATCCCCACCCAACCCTCCCCTTGAAGGCGAGGGCTTTGGAGCATCGCGGCTACCGCCGCTCTCAAAAAAGCAGCGCATCGTCATGCGACCGCTTCCTTCGCATCCAAAGACGCGAGGCGCGGCGCCTCGCGCATCGCCTTCTGCTCGCGCGCAGCGCGCACGAAGCCGATGAACAATGGATGCCCATCGCGCGGCGTCGATGTGAATTCCGGATGCGCCTGGCACGCGACGAACCACGGGTGATTCGGCAGCTCGATCATTTCCACGAGCAGGTCGTCCATCGACTTGCCCGCAATCACGAGCCCCAGATCCTTGAACTGCTGGCGATAGCGATTGTTGAATTCATAGCGGTGGCGATGACGTTCGCGCACGACATCCTGGCCGTACAGCTCGCGCGCGATGGTGCCTGGCTTGAGACGGCATTCCTGTGCGCCCAGACGCATGGTGCCGCCCTTGCCCGAGCTCTCGTCGCGTTTCTCGACTTCGCCAGCGCCCGTGGTCCATTCGGTGATCAGCGCAATCACCGGATGTTCCGCGTTGCGGTCGTTTTCGCTCGAATTGGCGCCGGCCAGGCCAGCGATGTTGCGCGCGAAGTCGACGACCGCCGCATGCATGCCATAGCAAATGCCGAAGTACGGGATTTTTTGCTCGCGCGCATAGCGTGCCGCTGCAATCTTGCCCTCGAAGCCGCGCTTGCCGAAACCGCCAGGCACGAGGATTCCGTCGGCGTCCTTGAGTATGTCGGCGCCGCGGCGCTCAATCTCTTCGGATTCGACCCAGCGCAGGTTCACACCGGTCTTCTGTTTGATGCCGCCGTGGCGCAGCGCCTCGCCGAGCGATTTGTAGGCGTCCTTGTGCTCGACGTACTTGCCGACGATGGCGATCGTGACCTCGCCCTGCGGGTGCTCGACCGCTTCAACCGTGCGTTCCCACTCCGACAGGTCGACTGGCTTCGCGTTCAGACGCAGCTTGTCGACAACGATATCGTCCAGGCCCTGGCTGTGCAGCCACATCGGCAACTGGTAGATCACGTCGACATCAGGCGCGCTGATGACGGCCTTTTCGGGCACATTCGTGAACAGCGCGATCTTGCGTCGCTCGCTCTGCGGCAGCGGCTGTTCGCAGCGACAAAGCAGAACGTCGGGCTGGATGCCGATCGAGCGCAGTTCCTTGACCGAGTGCTGCGTCGGCTTGGTCTTGATCTCGCCGGCAGCCTTGATGTACGGCACAAGGGTCAGGTGCATGAAGATCGCCTGCTCGGCGCCATGCTCGATGCGGATCTGGCGAATGGCTTCCAGGAACGGCAGCGATTCGATGTCGCCGACGGTGCCGCCCACTTCCACCAGTGCGACGTCGTAACCCTGCGTCGCTTCGTAGATGCGGTGCTTGATCTCATCGGTGATGTGCGGGATTACCTGCACGGTCGCGCCGAGGTAGTCGCCGCGGCGCTCCTTCGCAATCACGCTCTCGTAGATCTTGCCCGTGGTGATGGAGTTTTTCCCCGTCAACCGCGTGTGGATGAAGCGTTCGTAGTGACCGAGGTCGAGGTCGGTCTCGGCACCGTCGTCGGTGACATAGACCTCGCCGTGCTGGAACGGGCTCATCGTGCCCGGGTCGACGTTGATGTAGGGATCCAGCTTCATCATCGTGACGCGCAGGCCGCGCGCTTCAAGAATGGCAGCCAGCGACGCGGCGGCGATGC
>JBDSFA010000028.1:0-9774 GCA_039919785.1 Dokdonella sp.
CGCGTTTCGATCGGTCGCTGCGGCGATCACGCTGAGCGCGGTGCGCAGCGTGATCGAAGAGGTCGGTCGATCGGGCACAATATTCATACGTTTCCCGTTTGCGAGATCCGATGCAGAACGCAGCTGATCCTCATGTGTTGATTCTCGGCGGCGGCTTCGGCGGACTGTGGGCGACGCGTGCGCTCGCTTCGGCGCCGGTACGCGTGACTCTGGTTGATCGCACCAATCATCATCTGTTCCAGCCCTTGCTCTACCAGGTTGCGATGGCGGGGCTTTCATCGCCAGACATCGCCGCGCCACTGCGGCACATCCTGCGCAGGCAGCGCAACGTGACCGTGCGCATGGACGAGGCGTGCGAAATCGATGTCGAAGCACGTCGTGTGACGCTTGCGCATGGCGCACTCGACTACGACTATCTGGTCGTCGCGACCGGCGCACGCCATGCCTACTTCGGTCACGACGACTGGGCGCCATTTGCACCCGGCCTGAAAACACTGGATGACGCGGTCCTCATCCGTCGGCGCATGCTGCAGGCATTCGAATGCGCCGAACGCGAAAGTGATCCACGACGGCGCGCGCAATGGCTGAATTTCGTGATCATCGGTGGCGGTCCGACCGGCGTCGAGCTCGCCGGTACCCTGGCCGAGATCGCGCATCACACCTTGCCGCGCGAATTCCGCAACAGCGATCCGCGCAGCGCACGCGTCCACCTGATCGAAGCGGGTCCGCGCGTGCTTGCATCCATGCCCGAAGTGCTCTCGGCGAAAGCACGCAGCCAGCTCGAACGCATCGGAGTGAGCGTACACACCGGCCAGGCTGTCACCTCCATCGACGAAACAGGCGTTACGCTCGGGGAACAACGCATCATGGCGCGGACGGTGCTGTGGGCGGCGGGCGTTGCTGCTTCACCACTGGGTGCGCAGCTTGGTGCCGAGTGCGATCGGGCAGGGCGGGTCAAGGTCGAGGCGGATCTGTCGCTGCGCGAACATCCCGAGGTGTTCGTAATCGGCGATCTCGCCAGCGCGGTGCAGGATGGCGTGGGTGTGCCGGGTATTGCGCCCGCCGCCAAGCAGATGGGCGCTTTCGTCGCGCTTGCAATCCGTGCGCGCATCAGGAAGCGTACGCCTGCCGCGTTCCATTACCGCGATTACGGCAACCTGGCGACGATCGGCCGCAAGGCTGCTGTCGTCGACTTGCATGGCCTGCGCATTTCCGGCGCAATCGCGTGGCTATTCTGGCTGATGGCGCACATCTTCTTCCTGATCGGGTTCCGCAACCGCATCGTCGTGATGATCGACTGGATGTGGTCGTACTTCACCTATCAGCGCAACGCGCGCATCATCATCGGCGGCGAATCCGACGAATAGTGGGCTACGATCGACGTTATGATGCGGCAGGCAGGGAGGAGCGGGGAATGCGGATATTCGCACTGGCGCTGTTGATCACGTCTGGTCTGGCGCTGTCAGATGTCGCGGCGCCGGCTGGACTCCAGGGCCACGTTGGCCTTGTCGTCGATGGCAAGCCATTGCGCGCCGAAGAAGCTGCGGACGTCGTCATCTATTTCAGACCCTCTGCCGCAGCGACGGCGCGAGCGCCGACCATTCCTTACGTCATGAGCACCCAGCGCAAGCAGTTCGTCCCGCGCATCCTGCCGGTCGTCGTCGGCAGCAAGGTGCGATTTCCAAACCAGGACCCGATCCTGCACAACGCGTTCTCGGCATCGAAGGACAATGCGTTCGATGTTGGCCTGTACAGCGGTGGCGAGGAGCAGACGGTGACCTTCGCGCATGCTGGATACGTGCGCGTGTACTGCAACGTGCACCATTCGATGGTCGGCCATATCCTGGTGCTGGATACGCCGTACTTCACTCGGCCCGATGCGGATGGGCATTTCAAGTTCACCAATCTGCCCAAGGGTCGCGGCGACCTTGTGGTCTGGCACGACCGTGCAACTCCCTGGCATGCGCAAGTCGTGCCCGGCGAGTCCAGGGACATTGACGTGACGCTCGACCTCGACCAGCGACGCATCCCGCAGCACATGAACAAGTTCGGCAAACCCTATGGCCGGAGCGCAAATGCGGAGTATTGATAGATCACGCCAACACGGCGCCTTCAGTGTGCCGCTCGCGCTGCGACTTTTCCTTGGCATGGCGGTTCTGATCGCATTCGCGGTCGGTGCCGCGGTTTTCGTGACGTACGTGCAAGGGCGGCGCATTGCCGAGCAGGCGGTCGGCAAGTCGTTGACCACCAGCGCCGCGGTGCAACGCGAGTTCGAGCAGCGCCGTCTCGAACAACTGCAGCTGGCCGCACGTCTGATCGCAGCCGATGCGGGGTTCGTCAAATACATCGCGGACGCGGCCGGCTCCAGTCGTCTGCCGGGCCTCGGAGGCAATGCCGCGCCAGACACCGGCTCGATCCGCGACCTGCTCGGTGAGCGGAAGAAGGATTTCGCCCTCGATGTCGCGATACTGCTCGATGCGCACGGCGAGGTGTTGGCACGTACCGACGAAAGCGAAGCGTTCAAGTCATCGCTTGCTGAAGACGCACTCGTCGCGCCCGCATTGCGCGACGCGGCACCCTTCAGTGGCTACTGGCGACAAGGCGACCGGTTATTCCAGGCGGCGGTGTTTCCGCTGGCGCAGGATCAGGACCTGGTGGGGTTCCTGCTGGTAGCGCTTGCGGTCAACGACGAACTTTCGCGCTCGGTCGCGCAGGTCAGTGGTGCGCAAATCGCGTTTGTACTGCCTCTCGATAGCGGCCCCGCCCTCATCGCCAGCTCGTTCGATGCTCCTGTCGCGGGCGAGCTGAAGAAGGCGCTGGCCGAGCATGCGACGGAGCTGCAACCGACGCTGCTGGCGGGAAAGACTATCGACCGCGTACCGCTGCGTCTCGCCGCGCAAGACTGGATCGCGCGTTTCGCGCCGACCGCTGCGCCAGGCGAAAGCAAGCTCGGTACCGTCGTCGTATTGAGTTCGTCCGACCAGATCGTCGGCAGCTATAGCGCAATCTTGAACTGGGTCATCCTCGCCGGCCTCGCTTCGATCGGCGTCGCCCTGCTGCTGTCCTTTCTGCTCGCGAGGCGCATCCTTCATCCGATCGACACGATGGCGCAGGCAGCGGAGTTGGCCGCAGCGGGCGACTATCGAACGCATGTCGGCAGTGGCGGCAGTGATGCGTTGGGGCGTCTTGCACGTGCGTTCGATACGCTGCTGTCAGACCTGCGCGAGAAAAGCGATATCGAAGGGTATGTCGGGCATCTCGCACGTTTCCTGCCGGAACCCGGCGTAGAGCATGCGACCGCATCGCGGCCGCTCGCTGCTGCTGAGCCACCGCGTCGCGAGGCGCAGGCGCTGCTCGGCATCGAATTCCGACATCTGCTCAATTCGGTAGAACCGCCCTATTCGCCTGAGCAGATGTCCGCGCAATTCGCGCAGGTTGTCGCTTTGCTCGACAAGACGGCGGCGGTCAATGGAGGCGAACTCCACAGTACCGGCGGCGCTCGCTGGCAGCTTGGTTTCACGGGCAATCGGCGCATTGATGCCGCCGCGAGCGCCTGGACGGTGATCCTGCGCGAGTGCGCACAAGCGCAGGTCGCGACGCCGGCCGGTGCCTTGGCCGAGGGCGAGGTGGTACGCACGGCTGCCGCAAACGAAGGCGGCACCGTGGTGCATCTGTTCGGATCCGCCAACGCCCAGCTTGACCGCTTGCTGTGTGACGCTGCTGCGGGCCAGTTGCTGCTCACGCGCGCCGCTGGCGACAGGCTCAAAACTGAACTCGCGCCTGATGCGCTCGGCGTCGCCGAAGGAGTGTTCAGCGGCAAGCGCTACTACGCACTCAGTGCAAACGCGCTGGCGCAATTGGGCATGAATGCAACCAAGGCTGCATTGTCTGCCAGTACTCCCTTGCCTTCCAAGGCAAAGCGCGACCGCGGCGATCTTGCGCAGGGAACCCTGCTCGGTGGGCGTTACAGGATAATTTCCGAGCTGGGCGCCGGTGGCATGGGCGTGGTGTACAAGGCGCACGACCTCGAACTGGACGACGTCGTCGCACTCAAGATGCTGCGCCCCGGCGTGCTGCTCGACGCGGAACAACTTGATCGACTCAAGAGCGAGATCAAGCTCGCACGCAAGATTACGCACCCGAACGTGCTGCGCACCTTCGACTTCGGCGAAATCGACGCGCGGCCCTTCATTTCGATGGAGTACGTGCGTGGCCTGACCTTGCGCTATCTGCTCAGCGAAACCGCGCGCGTACCGTTCTCGGCCGCGCTGCGCATTGCGCGGCAACTCTCGGCGGGTCTTGCTGCCGCGCACGAAGTGGGCGTGATCCATCGCGATATCAAGCCGGAGAACCTGATCCTGGAGGCGAACGGCAACGCGAAGTTGATGGATTTCGGCATCGCGCGACCGACGCGGCGCGATGCGCCGGGCCATACCCAGCCCGGAACCTTCATCGGCACACCGAACTATTGCGCGCCCGAGCAACTCGTCGGTGGGGATGTGGACGAGCGGGGCGACATTTATGCTTGCGGCGTGGTGATGAGCGAGATGTTCTGTGGAAGTCTGCCGTTCCCTGGAGCGAACACAATGGAGATCTATCAGATGCAGATGCGCAACGAACCGGTGCTGCCGTCGAAACTGTGGTCCGATATTCCGCCTGACCTCGAAGCCGTGATTCTGCGCTGCCTGCGTTGCGACCGCGATGAGCGCTATGCGTCGGCGCGAGAGCTCAATGCGGCGCTGACCGGCATGCGGGCCTGAGCCATGGCGCGCAATCACTGGCACTCATCAAGGATAGGGTTGCTCGCCGGCGTGCTATTGCTGGGCCTGTCGCGCGCGTTCGCACAGGACGCCGTGCTCGACGCGCAAGACCAAGAGCAGCCACCGAGCCGAAGCTGGACGACATTCGGCGATCTGTGGATCGGCTACGACCATGTCTCCGGTTTGCCTGGCGGTCGCGCCAACCTTTCACGCGTGCGCGGACGCGCGCGCCTCGGCGGAATCTGGAATTTTGCATCGGAATGGGAATTGGGCGGTGCGTTGCGGGTGGCCGATGGCAGCGACGCCAATCGCGACAACCGCCGCAACAATGATAACGAACGCAGCGACAGCGTCGGACTTGATCAGTTGTTCGTGCGCTGGCGTGCTGGTGAAAACACCAGCGTCACGGCGGGCAAGACGCCGCTCGCATTCGATCTCTCGCCGATGCTGTGGGACCAGGATCTGCGCCCGGCCGGCGTCGCGTTCGACCATTCGATTGCGCTCGGCGAATTCGATCGCCTGCAATTGGGCGCCGCCGCGCTCGCCGGGCAAAATCTTTACGGCGACGAGTCGCGCATCGGGGTGATGCAAGCCGCGTTGCGCTGGCACGAAGGCGCGCCATTGAGTGGCAGCGTGTTGTTGAGCTATATCGATTTCAGTGATATCGAGGAGCTGACGCATCAGGGTATGGCGCGCACAAACTCGGTGGCCGCGGGGCGCTATGTCAATGACTACCGCCTGTTTGACCTGCAATTGGTCGGGCGGTACAAGCTTGCACGTTGCCCGATCGAAGTGCGCTTGGATCGCGTTCACAACCTCGGTGCCGATGTCGCGCGTGATGGCACGCGCGGCAGCCTGACCGTCGGCGACCGGCTGCAACCGCAAGGCTGGGAGTTCGGCTATGCCAATCAACGCATCCAGCGCGATGCGGTACTGGCGGCGTTCAATTCGGATGAGTGGTGGTTTCACAGCGCGACCCACGGGCAACTCGCGTGGATTGGCTACGGACTTGATGCGACCTGGAATCTGCGCCTTTCCGGTTTCAGCGAGCGACGCGACGGACTCCATCGCGACACAGATCGCCTGCGGCTCGATCTTTCGGCGCACTGGTAGCTGCATTCGCTTCCATCAATGCGTCTGCGCAAACGAGGTCGTTTGACGGCAAACGGCAGTAAACCCGAGCTTCACGTGTCGGATTCTTCGGCTCACGGATCGTAACTGCCGAACCACCACAGGTGACCTTCGAGGTCGCGGCAGGAATAACCGGCACCGCCGTATTCCTTCGTTTCGAGCTCGTCGATGAACTTCGCGCCAGCGGCCTTGGCACGCGCATGGTGTGCTTCGCAGTCGGAAACGATGACACACGGGCACTGCGTCTCGCGCCCGCCGATTTCGTCTGGCTGCGCAATGTGTTCGCTCCACGTACCGCCGTTGGCGACCGAACCGAGCATGATCATGCCGTTGCCGAAAACCAGCTGTGCGTGCTGCACCACGCCCTTGTCGTCTGTGTAAACGGAATGTTTCTCGAAACCGAAAGCGCGGCACAACCACTCGATCGCGGCGAGTGCATCGCGATAGCGCAGGGAAGGAATGATCGTTGCCGTTGTGTTGGCGGCGTAGGTGGGCATGATGAGGTTTCCGTTGGAATCGCGAATGAAGTGGCGCTCGCCAGCCAAATGGCGAGCTCGGTTCGAGCATTGCGGAATCGATCATTCAAGCGGAATGTGCCCGCACACCAGACTACAACGACGCGTCGCCGGTTGAAAACGCGTATCTTCGAGCTTCAAGCCAGTATTGTGAGGAGTTGTTTTATGGATGTGGCCGTGGTGCGCAACGAGGCGGCGAGCCGCTTCGAAACCATCGTCGATGATGTGGTGTGCGTGCTCGAATACCGCCTGGATGGCGAAGTAATCACGCTCCTCCATACCGGCGTGCCGGATGCGGTTGGCGGGCGTGGCATCGCCGGAGCGCTGAACAGGACCGCACTCGACACCGCACGTAAAGAGGGTTGGCGCGTGGTGCCGGCCTGTGCGTATTCGGTGACGTATATCGCGCGCCATCCGCAATACGAGGATCTGGTCAGCCGCGCGTAGTGACTTTCGCCGGCGGAATACGAGGCGTGCGGCGACAGGGTTCTCCGTCCGTCGCGCCCCGCACTCTGGCCGACGTGCGGTCAATGGGGCGATCTTCTTTCCTGCTCCCGGCAGTGTTCCAATTGGCGTATCGACTGTGACGCAGGTCCGCTGCAGTGCGCCAAGTGAGGCACTGTGCTTGCATTTCAGCCTGCTAGACTGTGTCGAATCGTTACAGCGGACGGCGCGTTCGAGTTGCCAGCAAGATTTTTAGATGGGGTTTGGCGGTCGGTCAGTTTGAAATTACTGGGAGAGACGTTGAGATGAACAAGCAATCGTTACTGGCGGTTCTATTGTTGGCTGGGCTCGCCAGCGCGGGCAGTGTCTTCGCGGGTGGCAAGCCGGCAATCGGCGTGGCCGAATTCAAGAACGAGTCGGGTGCTGGTTGGTGGCGCGGCGGAGTGGGTTGGGAGTTGTCCGGCATGCTGTCGAACGAACTGTCGAGCAGTGGTGACTTCCGCGTTGTCGAGCGGGCGAAGCTCGAGAAAGTTCTCGAAGAGCAGAACCTCGCGGCTTCTGGTCGCGTTCGTTCGGGCACCGGCGGCAAGATGGGGCAGGTGACCGGCGCGGACTATCTCGTCTTCGGCACTGTCACCGCTTACGAGGAAAACACGGCCAGCACCGGCGGCGGCCTCAGCTTCCGTGGCATTTCGCTCGGCGGCAAGAAGTCGGACGCTTACATCCGCATCGACGTGCGCGTGGTGAATTCGTCCACGGGTGAAGTCGATTTTTCGCGCGCGATCGAAGGTCGCAGCTCTGGCGGCGGCATGTCGGTCGGCCTGTTTCGCGGCGGTTTCGGCGGCAATCTCGCACACGAAGAGAACACGCCGGCCGGCAAGGCGATTGGCGCTGCTCTGGTGGAGGTCAGCGAGTACCTCGATTGCGTAATGGTCAAGCGCGGTAGTTGCGAGTCGGAGTTCAACGCGAAGGAACAGAAACGTCGCGCTGGCGACAAGAAGGCACTCAAGCTCGACTGAGCCAATTTTTCAGGTATCTCTTGAAAAACAAAAAACGGCGGGTTTCCCCGCCGTTTTTTTATGGCCATGGATGGCCGGTATGCCGGAACTGCAGGAGCAATTTCCGGCTATGGCCATGGATGGCCGGTATGGTGGGTCCGCGAGCGATCCTGACGCCGGCGAACACTTCCCGCGTCCATGTGGGTTGAAATGCAGGAGCGATTTTCGGCGATACCATGGATGGTCGATATGCCAGGTGCGCGTGAACCCGGCATCTTGCCTACGACGTCAGCGTGGTCCGCGCGGGCCTCGGCGATTGTTGCCGCCCGGGCCGCCCGGGCCGCGTGGGCCCGACGTATTGCCGTCGTGCAATGAATTGCCCGGCGATCCACCCTGATTCGGTTTGCGCGGGCCGTTCGGTCGCGGGCCGCGTGCATTCTGCGGGCGCGGTTGATACGGACCGCTCGGCGCTGAATTGCCTTCGTTGACGGAATTGCCTGGCGAACCGCCACCCCGATGGGATGGTCGCGGTCCACTACCGCGCGGCGCATCCGGATTTTGCGGGCGCGCATTGTTGCCGCGGGGTCCGTTTGGATTGTGCGGGCGGGTGCTATTGCCGCGCGGCGCATTCGGATCTTGCGGGTGTGCGCGATTACCACGCGGCGCATTGGGATCCTGCGTGCGCGCGGTATTTCCGCGCGGCGCATTCGAATCCTGCGGACGCGCGCGATTGCCGCGTTCGGTGTTTCCATCTGCACGCGGACCATTCGGGTTCGATCCGCGCGGCTGGAACTGGCCCGGTTGGGATGAATTGGGCGAATAGCCTTGCGCTTCGCCCGGTCGCGCTCCGCGGCGCGGGCGACCCGGTTGACCCGCGCTGTCGGGGAACCAACTGCGCAAGACGGCTGGGCTCAGGCCTGGCTCGGCATACGCGGAATTGCTGCGTGGTTGTTCTTGTCCCTGTCCTTGACCTTGACCACGACCCGGACCGCGGTTCGGACGCGGCCCCTGCGCGGGGCCCCCAGGTCCACGTCGCCCTTGCCCTTGCGCTGGGCGCGGGGCACCGCGCCCTGGAGCACCACCGCCAGGCCCGCTGCGCGGCTTGCGCGAGGGTTTGCCCGCGCCTGCGCGCCAACCATCGTCGCGAATGCGGTCGAAATTGGCGAACTCGCGCGCTTCATCGTTGCGTGCGCTGGTCCAGGCCTGTTGCGATTTCGGATTCGGCCGGAACTCGGTCGGCGTCGCGCGCCGCTGGCCGATCACCGGCGCCAGGGTGAGGCGCGGTGCGCGTTCGTGGATACCACTGCGCTGGCGCAGCTGATGGATTTGCCCGATGTCGAGGTCGGAATGACGCCCGCGCAGGAGTCCGCGTGGCAGTTCGATGCTGCCGTAGCGAATCCGCTTCAGCCGACTGACCATGAGGCCTTGTGATTCCCACATGCGGCGCACTTCGCGGTTGCGTCCCTCGCGCAGCACGACGCGGAACCACGAATGGCTGTTGCCGCGGCTGACGACCGCGATTTCGTCAAAATGTGCGGGGCCATCCTCCAGATCGATGCCGGTGCGCAGTTTCTCGATCGTTTCATCAGGCACTTCGCCGTGCACGCGGCAGATGTACTCGCGTTCGATTTCCGAACTCGGGTGCATCAACGTGTTGGCGAGTTCGCCGTCGGTGGTCAGAAGAAGCAGCCCGGTGGTGTTGATGTCGAGGCGGCCAACGGCAATCCAGCGCGCGCCCTTGAGCTGCGGCAGCTGTTCGAAAACGGTCGGTCGGCCTTCCGGATCTTCGCGTGTGGTGACCACGCCATCGGGTTTGTTGTAGACGATGACCTGTGCATGTTCAGCGGAATCAGCGACGACGACGAATCGCTTCGCATCAAGTTCGACGCGGTCGCCGGTATGCACGCTCTGTCCGAGCGTGGCGAC
>JBDSFA010000429.1:0-2893 GCA_039919785.1 Dokdonella sp.
CGCCACCACTGAGGAAGCGTTGCTGTGGATCGGTATCGGCCAGACGTTCCGCGAGATAAGCACGCACGGTCTGCCAGTCGAGCGCCTCGTTGCAGCCACCGGCGCGCGACCCTTCCGCCAGCGCAGCCAGCGCGTCGCGCAACGCATCCTGCGCGCGGCGCTCGTCACGGTCGTGGAAATCTGCGGGTAACAACACGTCGAGGGCATGCTGATGCAAGGCCTGCCACTCGCTGCCGGTACGCGGTATGCGCTGTGCCGTGGCGAGACGTTCGAGCTCACGCAGCGCAATCAGCGCCTGGCCGAGCGTCGTCGCTGCGTTGCCTTCGATGGAAGGCAGCGGCGCGATCTCCCCGATACTTTGCTCGTCGCCGCTGGCATAACCCAGCAGCAGGCGTTCGATACCTTCGGCCCAACTGAATGCGCGGTAGTCGCCGGCGCCGAACGCGATGCGCGTCGACGCGTCGAGCCCCCAGCGGACGCCCGCGTCCATCAACCAATGGCTCAAGTCGCCGAGCGCATCGGCGTCGAGTCCGAGCTTGCGTGACACCGCGGGTACCGCGAGGAGATCAAGTATTTCGCTGACGCCCCAACGCGAGGCAGGAAGGACCAGTAGCGTGAGGAACACCTCCACGATCGGGTGCTCGTCCTGTGCACGACGATCGGCGATCGTATAGGGAATCCGGCGCGCGTCGCCGGCCGGCAGCGCGCCAAATACCGCATCGATCGCGGCAGCATGAAGTGCGACATCCGGCATCATCACCGCGATGTCGCGCGGCTTCAGGCTCGCATCGCGCGCGAACAGATCCAGCAACCGATCATGCAGCACCTGCACTTCGCGCAAAGGCGAGTGACAAACATGCACGCGCAGGGAAACATCGTCCGCATCCACCACGGCGATGCGTTCATCCGATGTTGGCGTACGCAGATCGAGGATGTCGGCCTGGATGCGTCCAAGCAAGCTCGCACGCGTGGGCTCACGCAGGATCGTCTGCTCGCTGGCAGGCTGCACTTCGTCGTAGGAAAACACCTGGTCGAGGAATTCGCCGCCGACCCGGCCCCATGAGGCGAGCAACGGTTGCTCGGACGGTTCGAGCGGCGATGCACCCGCGCGCAGTCGCTCGCGCTCGCTGCGCAAGTCGCTCCAGTATTCGCGGCATGGCGAGGGCAGGTGGAAATCGACTTCGCCGTAGTGCGCGATCGTGCCGAGCACGCGCAATACATCCGGCGAGATATTGAGACAACCAAACACACTCAGGCGCGATGGCAGGCCGCGCGGAGCCTTCGCGCCGTCAGCATGTTGCACGAGAAAGTCGCCGATCAGGCGAGCGCGATGGGGCTCCTCGGTGCCACGCACAAGGCGACGCCACGCTTCCGCTTGCCAGTCCTTTCGCTCGGCACCTCGCTCCCACTCGTCGAGCATGTCGCGGCGATAAGCCTGATAGCGCTCGAGCGCAGCGGCAAATTCACGCGCGAGCTGCAGACGCTTGAGAGATTGCGCTTCGCCGCGCAGGTAGTGTGCAATCGGTTCGCCGACCGGCTCGCTCGCCAGCTCCGCCAGCAACGGCATCAGACGCCAACGCAGGATCTCGCGATCGAAGGCGGACTCGCGCGGCAAGTCGACGCGGTTCGCGCGCAGCACCTGCCAGACGAATTCGCCGGGCAGGCGGAACTCGACGTTGGCCACGATACCGTGTTGCTCGGCAAGCTCGATCTCGAGCCAACGTCGCATGCCGATCTGTGGAATCAACACGACTTCGGGCAGCAGCAGGTTGCCGATCGGCTCGGCAATTCGTTCGCCAAGCCTTCGCGCTAAGCCACGCAAATCGTTGCCGTAGTAAAGATGGAACACGCCGACTCCGTTGATGACGACGACTCGATTATCGGGCAAGTCGTCTCAGGAACGGAGAATTGAAACGGGTTCGCTCGTTGCCAGGGGCATCCAACGCTTACTTGCCGATGCAAAACGACGAGAAGATCGAGCCGAGCAGGTCGTCGCTGCTGAATTCGCCGGTGATTTCGCCGAGCGCGTGTTGGACCAGGCGCAATTCTTCGGCCGCAAGTTCCGCTGCGCGTTGCGTGTCGAGTGCGTCGGCGGCGGCGACGAAATGCTGCGCAGCGCGTTCGAGCGCGGCGACATGGCGCGCGCGCGCCGTGAACGCGCCGTCGCCGGCTTCGCCATGACCCGCTTGACGTTTGAGTTCAACTGTCAGCAGATCAAGACCTTCGCGACTGCATGCGGAGAGCCAGACATGCATCGTCGAGTCGCGCGTTTGTGCGCGCGCTGGGGCGTGGACAAGGTCGATCTTGTTGTGCACGACGATGCGCGCAACGCCGGGACGCAGATCCGCGATGAGGGCGAGATCCTCGTCTACGGTTGCGTCGTCGGTCACGAGCAAGACGAGATCGGCGCGTTCCATTTCGGCGCGCGCGCGCCGTATTCCTTCTCGTTCGACCACGTCGCCAGCATCGCGCTGACCGGCGGTGTCGACGAGGGTCAAAGCGATGCCGTCGAGGTCGATCGCTTCACGCAGCACATCGCGCGTGGTGCCGGCGATCTCGGTCACGATCGCGCGGTCGCTCGCGGCGAATGCGTTGAGCAGACTCGATTTTCCGACGTTCGGACGCCCGACGATGACGACGTGCAGGCCGTCGGCGAGACGCACGCCACGACGAGCGGCGATGAGCAGGGCATCCAGTTGTGTGCGCAACGCCGCAAGATCAGCGCTCAGGTGCGGTGCGGCGAGGAAGTCGATTTCCTCGTCCGGGAAATCAATTGCCGCTTCAATGTAGCTGCGCAGTCGGATCGTCTCGGCTGTCAGCGCATGTACGCGTTCGGAGAACACGCCTACGAGGCTGCGTTGCGCCGCACGTGCGGCAATTTCAGAGCTGCTTG